>CASGED010000018.1 GCA_949300425.1 uncultured Bacteroides sp. | reverse complement strand
TTTCTTTATTTTTATGGCTTTTACTAAATGAAGCTCCTTTATACCGAGTTTACGAAGTTCGGGTGAATGCACATAAATGACACCGACCTCATAAGTGTCGGGCTTCACATGAAAACTGTAAAGCAGATAACCGGTATATGGTTTGGCAAGCAGGCACGCATGGTAATGATACCTTCCGTCACATTCACTTAAGAATGTATTTCTTTACAATTGCAACAAATAATCTCATAATAAAAGACGGCTGCCTTATGACAACCGTCTTTTAATTACAGTTTCAAACCTTTCGGTTTGTTTTCCTTTTGCAAATCACCCATGACATAGCCAGATTGCAGCTGCGGCTCCATAGACACCGGTTTTGGTTCGGCTCCTTCCTGTAAGGACGGCTTTTCTCCGTTGGGGACATTCTCACCGGGCGGAGCCAGCTCCAGTTGTATTTTGCGGTCCAGTGCAGCGAGTTCGGACTTCAGCTGTTTCAGCTCGTCTTCCTTCTTCCATGTCTTGCCGGCTATCGCTTGGAGTTGCGGAATTTCTTGCTCCAGTACTTCGTTCCTCTTTTGATGCTGGTCGATGATGCCCGGTATCTTTTCCAGTGCGTTCAAGAAGTTAGTGGCGGCGGCGTGCGTGTCAGCCATCGCCAGATGCCCATTATTGTAGTTGTACCTGAGATTTCCCTTCACCACAAAACGGTTGTCGGTAAATTCCAGTCCGTCCCTGAGCGTCGGCTCGCTGACCACCTCGATGGGGAAGCCGTACAGTTCTCCAATGCGCTTGTACTGCCCGCCGGTCGTGGCATTCTTGGCAATCTCCTGCAAACGCTTACCGATTGTCTTTTCGTCTGTCGAATCCAGCCCGTCAATTTTTATCGGGTTGAGCCGGTTACCCTCACGGTCTATCTGTACAGTAGCCATGAACTTCTCCCAATCCTCAGTCATGGCGGCTATGGCAACTTGGTTGTTCCTTAATGCCAAGGTCTTTTCCTCCAGCTTCAGCTCCGACTCGCGCCTGCCCTTGTTGAAGGACTTGCGCTCTCCCTCCAGCGAGGCTATTCTCTTTTCGAGCTTCGCCTTTTCCAGCAGATCGGTGTTCCCGGAAAGGATAGCCATGTACTCCGAGAAATTCATGCCCGACTTCTCGTCCATCGCCCCCTCGTCAATGGTTCGTGCGCCCAATGCGCCGGACTTCAACTGTGAGATGAACGTCTGCTTGCAATGCAGCAGGTTGAACTTATAGCTGTCCAGCGACTTCTCCACCGCATAGATAATCACATCCACCTTGTTGTCCGCGTACAGCTTGGCAATCTCGTTGCCCTTTCGGACTGCCCGTCCGTCACGCTGGGCGAGGTCGGACGGGCGCCAAGGCGTGTCAAGGTGATGGATGGCAACAGCCCTCCTTTGGGCGTTCACGCCCGTGCCGAGCATACTCGTCGAACCGAACAGCACACGCACGTACCCCTCGTTCATCGCTTCTATCACCGCCTTCCGTGCCTTCTCGTTCTTGCACTCCTGTATGAAGCGGATTTCATGGGCGGGTATGCCGTAGTCCTCCACCAGTTTGCGCTTGATTTCGGTATAGACACCCCAGCCGTCACCGGGCTGGTACGTGCCCAGATCCGAAAAGACGAACTGTGTCCCTTTGTGCGCGTCATACCTGCGGTAATACTCCGCTATCATCTTGGCGCAATGGCTCGCCTTGTTGTCGGGGTGGTCTTCGTAATTCGGGTTAATCATGCGCATGTCCAGCGCCATCTTCCGCGCGTAGTCCGTGGCGATGAGCATCTTCGCCTTCTCCTCCGTTTCCGACAGAGGGGGCCTGCCGAGTATCGTCGCGTCACCCGACTTGGCGAACTGCATCAGCTTTTCGATGGACACCTCCTGGTCGGGCGTGGGCGGTATGTTATGGAGTATCTCGTTCTTCTCCGGACGGTCCACGCCCACGTCCTCCGCCGTGCGGTAGTCGGTTATCTCGTTGTAGAACGTCGCCAGTTCCGGCACCTTGATGAAGTATCGGAAACGCTCCTTCTGCACGATGCTGTTCGTCACGTTGAACTCGAAGTCCGTTGTCTTCTTGGCGAAGATGGCCGCCCATGCGTCAAAGCAGCGGATATCCTGTTTCTCCAACGCTTTCGGGCGCAGGTACTTGAACAGCAGGTACAGTTCCGTCAGCGAGTTGCTGATGGTCGTACCGGAGAGGAACGTCGCTCCCAAGTCCCTGCCCGTCCGCTCCTGAATGGTGCGGATGGCGAACAGCAGGTTCAGCGCCTTCTGGCTTCCTTCGGGGTTTCCCAAGCCCGCCACACGGTCGTGCCGGGTGGTAAACGGGGCATTCTTGAACTGGTGCGATTCATCTATGAACAGGTGGTCGATGCCCATCTGCTTGAAGTCCGCCACATCGTCCGTCCTTGTCTTTATGGCGTATTCCACCTTTTCCAGCTTGGCTTGCAGGTTGAACTTGCGTTTCTCCAATCCTTTCAGCATGGCGCGTGACACGTCCTTGCCTTGCTGACGCAGCACTTCGAGGTTTTCCTCCACCGTGTCCAGTTCTTCCTGCAAGATGCGTTGCTGCAACTCCGGCGACTGCGGTATCTTCCCGAACTGGTCGTGCGACATGATGACGCAGTCCCAGTCGTTGTTCTTGATGTCGTTGAAGAAGCGCACACGGTTGGCAGCGGCGAAGTCTTTTTCCGAAGCGTAGAGGATGCGGGCGTTGGGATATGCCCTGCGGTAAGTTTCGGCAATCTCCCTCACGTTGGCTTTCAGCCCGATAATCATCGGCTTGTGCGCCAGCCCCAGACGCTTCATCTCATAGGATGCGACACACATTATCAGCGTCTTGCCGCCGCCAACCTCCTGGTCGGCGAT
>CASGED010000017.1 GCA_949300425.1 uncultured Bacteroides sp. | reverse complement strand
GGTTGAACTCCGCCTATCATACTCCGGAGGAAATCAGGGACATCCTATCCGAACTTTTCGGGAAAGCCGTCCCCTCCACGCTCCGTGTGTTCCCGCCGTTTTATACCGATTTCGGCAAGAACATCGAGGTGGGCGAGGATGTGTTCATCAACGCCTGCTGCCATTTTCAGGACCATGGCGGCGTACGCATCGGGGACGGATGCCAGATAGGGCACAATGTGGTGTTTGCCACGCTCAACCATTTCCTGGAGCCGGAGAAGCGCAAGATGACTTATTCCGCACCTATCGTCTTAGGGAAGAACGTCTGGATAGGCTCCAACGCCACTATCCTGCAAGGCGTAACCATTGGCGACAATGCCGTGATAGGTGCCGGGGCGGTCGTTACGGGCGACATACCTGCCGATACGGTGGCGGTCGGAATGCCGGCAAGGGTGGTCAAGCATATCTAATCAAATTTCTGCATGTTCTGACGTCATTCATCGCCCAAGGACGATTCCAGTTCTTCGATGGTCGGCATCGTGCCCTCTATCTTTTCGGGATAGAACCGTTCGAGGTCGTACTCTGAAATGCCGATGGGCTGGCTGCTCGACTCCAAAGCATACTGCGCCTGTATACGGTCTTTCTCCTTGCAGATAAGCAGCCCGATGGTAGGATTATCCCTCCCTTCCTTGCGCAAGATATGGTTGCAAGCCACGACATAACCACCCAACTGCCCTACATCGTTGAAGGTGAATTTCCCTATCTTTACCTCTATCACGACATAGCATGACAGGTTGAGGTTGTAGAAAAGCAGGTCGATGAAGTTTTCCGTTTCGCCCACCTGCAAGCGATATTCCTTGCCAACGTATGCGAAACCCGTACCCAATTCGGTCAGGAAGCGGGTAATGTTATGGAGCAGCGCATCTTTGAGAATACGCTCATTATAAGGCTTGGTGATGCCTGTAAATGCAAAGTTATAAGGGTCTCTCGTCATTTCCTGAGCCAGCTCGCTGTTGACGTCGGGCAACGTGTGCTTGAAGTTGGTCAAAGCCTTTCCTTGCCGCTCGTACATGTCTGTACCGATGAAGTTGAGCAACATGGCTCGGCTCCAACCGTTTTCTATGGTTTGGCGGACATAAAAAGCAGCCTTGTCAAGATTGTCTTTGCATTTATCCATCAGTATCTTATGGTGTCCCCATGGCACACTGAAAATATCTGATTGGAATCGTGCCACAGGTTGGGGCAATTTTTCTTCGGAAGATTTTGCCCCAGCTTGAGGCAAAATTTCAAGTGCCGGGGAATATAGCAGATAAAATTGCTTGCAGTAGTAGATATTGCGTTGTGTCAGTCCTGATACGCCGGGCATGGCTTCGCGCAAATCAATAGAAAGACGGTTCATCACCTTGTCGCCCCAACGTTTCTCGGCGTGCAATTCTACAATATCCCTGCCCAATTCCCAATAGAATTTTAGCATTTCAGCGTTCACCTTCACCGCAGCCTTTATTTGGCTGTTCCTATACCGC
>CASGED010000016.1 GCA_949300425.1 uncultured Bacteroides sp. | reverse complement strand
CGGAGCGATACCTGTCAGGTTGAACTGGCCGATAGACTTGTTTTGAGCCGCCATCGGACGTTCGCCTTGCAATACGTGGATGGTTACTTCGGTTTGGTTATCAGCCGCGGTAGAGAATACTTCGCTCTTCTTACACGGAATGGTGGTGTTGGCATCAATCAATTTGGTCATTACGCCACCCATGGTTTCGATACCCAAAGTCAACGGAGTGACATCCAGCAATACGATGTTGCCTACACCAGCTTCCTTATTCAATACGGCACCTTGGATAGCGGCACCTACGGCAACTACCTCATCGGGATTTACGCCCTTAGAAGGAACTTTACCAAAGTAGTCTTGTACCAACTGCTGTACGGCAGGGATACGAGAAGAACCACCGACAAGGATAACTTCGTCAATGTCCGACGTGCTCAGGCCGGCATCGCTGATGGCCTTCTTACACGGCTCCAAGCAAGCCTGAATCAGGTCGTGGGCCAGTTGCTCGAACTTAGCGCGGGTCAATGTCTTAACCAAGTGCTTGGGCACACCGCCTACCGGCATGATGTACGGCAGATTGATTTCCGTGGAAGTAGAAGAAGACAGTTCTATCTTGGCCTTCTCTGCAGCCTCCTTCAGGCGTTGCATGGCCATCGGGTCAGTCGTCAGGTCGGCACCTTCGTCGTTCTTGAACTCTTGTACCAGCCAGTTGATGATAGCTTGGTCGAAGTCATCACCACCCAGGTGTGTATCACCGTTGGTTGACAATACTTCGAACACACCACCACCGAATTCCAGAATGGAAATATCGAACGTACCACCACCGAGGTCGAACACGGCTACCTTCATATCCTTGTTTGCCTTATCAATACCGTAAGCCAAAGCTGCGGCCGTAGGCTCGTTCACGATACGCTTCACGTCCAAACCGGCAATCTGCCCGGCTTCCTTCGTAGCCTGACGCTGAGAGTCGGAGAAGTAAGCGGGTACGGTGATAACGGCTTCCGTCACTTCCTGACCCAAATAATCCTCGGCCGTCTTCTTCATCTTCTGAAGAATCATGGCAGAGATTTCCTGCGGTGTATAGTGACGTCCGTCAACATCTACACGAGGCAGGTTATTGTCATTTACTACCGGATAAGGCACACGGCTTACTTCCTTCTGAACTTGTGACCAATTCTCACCCATGAAACGTTTGATAGAGTAAATTGTACGTTTCGGGTTTGTGATGGCCTGACGCTTGGCGGGATCGCCCACCTTACGTTCGCCACCGTCTACAAATGCCACTACGGAAGGAGTCGTACGCTTGCCTTCACTGTTGGCGATTACTACAGGTTCGTTGCCTTCAAATACGGCTACGCAAGAGTTTGTAGTTCCTAAGTCGATACCAATAATCTTTCCCATAATCTTTATTTTTTTATTTGTTATTATTCAAGTTAGTTTCATCTGTCTTACGGCAGACGCTATCTATAAAACAAACGGTGTGCCAAAGAGGGAAAGAAGGGTAAAAGACTTAGATATGTCAGTTTGACTGACAGATTGGCAGATATACCTAAAAAAACACGTCTGAAATCTTTCGACAGACTTCAGACGTTCTTTGTCTTTATACCATATTATATGATGTCATTCATTTTTGAGCACCAACACTAACGTTCCTTCCGCATCATAGAAACCGATATTGCCATTCGTCAATTTTCCGAATGATTTTGTCGAGTTAAGAGCCTGCAAGACGTTTTGTTCAACCTTCAAGTCCGGACAAGCCATCATGGTGCTCGTCACCTGCGGGAAGCTGATGGAAGCGACATTAGCTTCATTGGTCTCATATCCGCCATTGATGATGTTGCATCCGGCATTGCCATGCAGCCGCCGGTCCGTCGTGTCAAACTCCAAGAAAGGAGTTTTCTCCATACCTTCAGGGATAGCCTGCCCCATTGCTTCCACAATGGCCCAATGTCCTTCCAGCGCGGTGATGTCCACCTCGGGCATCCGTTGTTGCAGCACCACAATAGGACGTTTCAACGACTTGCCACAAAGAGCAAGCTGGTTATCATTCAGCTTCTTGAATTTCTTCACCTGCGCCAAAGCGGCAAGCACGTTTTTCTCTACGGTCATGTCCGGACACATCATACGGGTGCTTCCCACTTGACTCAACTCCAACCGTCCGGGTTTAGCCTGCGTGTCAAAAGTGCCCATCAGGCGATTACATCCGGCATTGCCATACACTTTCCCGGTGTTCGTGTCGAATCCTATATAAGGAAATGCCTGGCCGGGAGCCGGCACTACCACCGCTCCGTTAATCTCGATGATATTCCATTCACCTCCCAATACGGACAGAGAAGCCGCATTTTTGGTAGACGCACACGATGACAGAGCCGCTACGGCAGCCGTCATACACAGGGAAACAAAAACCTTCTTCATATCTTTTTTATTGTTTAAGTTAAAATTCGGGGCAAATATAGGCAAAATAAACTTCCCAAAGAAATATCACGCACGAATAAGACACAAAATACAGCATATTTAGGAGCTTTTCATAATCTTCGTTTAATCCTCCCACGAGAGGAGTGTAATCCTTCCACCGGAGGACTGTAGTCCTTGCATAGGGAGGACAGAGACTTCACAGGATTTTCTATCCGTTTATTCCGCATGTTTCTGTATTACGTCCGTGAAAATATCGTTTAAGTTTGCCCGCCTAAGAATTAAACGCTATATTTGCCCAACGAAATATCAAACATTTTAATTAAAGAAACTGACATGGGTAAAGTTCTAATTATCGGTGCTGGCGGTGTAGGAACCGTTGTAGCACACAAAGTGGCTCAGAATCCGGATGTGTTCACTGAAATCATGATTGCAAGCCGCACAAAGTCAAAGTGTGACGCCGTGGTGAAGGCCATCGGCAACCCCAATATCCAGACCGCACAGGTGGATGCCGACAATGTGGACGAACTGGTAGCTTTGTTCAACGACTTCAAGCCGGAAATCGTTATCAACGTAGCTCTCCCCTATCAGGACCTTACCATCATGGAGGCCTGCCTGAAGACGGGCGTAAACTACCTGGACACAGCCAACTACGAGCCAAAGGACGTGGCTCACTTTGAGTACAGCTGGCAATGGGCCTACAAACAACGCTTCGAGGAAGCCGGTCTGACGGCCATCTTAGGATGCGGGTTTGACCCGGGCGTAAGCGGTGTCTATACGGCCTATGCCGCCAAACATCATTTCGACGAAATACAATATCTGGACATCGTGGATTGCAACGCGGGAAACCACCACAAAGCATTCGCCACCAACTTCAATCCAGAAATTAATATCCGCGAAATCACTCAAAACGGACGTTATTACGAAAATGGTCAATGGATTACAACAAAGCCGCTCGAAATCCACAAGGACTTGACTTATCCTAACATCGGCCCGCGCGACTCCTACCTACTCTACCACGAAGAACTGGAATCGTTGGTGAAGAATTATCCCACCATCAAGCGCGCCCGCTTTTGGATGACCTTCGGACAGGAATACCTGACCCACCTGCGTGTCATTCAGGATATCGGCATGGCTCGCATCGACCCCATCGACTACCAAGGTATAAAAATCGTCCCCTTGCAATTCCTCAAGGCCGTGCTGCCCAACCCGCAAGACCTTGGCGAGAACTACGAAGGCGAGACGTCCATCGGATGTCGCATCCGTGGATTGAAAGACGGCAAGGAGCATACCTATTATGTATATAACAACTGCAGCCACCAGGCGGCTTATAAGGAGACTGGTATGCAAGGCGTAAGTTACACCACGGGCGTACCGGCCATGATAGGCGCTATGATGTTCCTGAAAGGCCTTTGGAAGCGCCCGGGCGTATGGAATGTGGAAGAGTTTGACCCAGATCCCTTCATGGAGCAACTTAACAAACAGGGACTCCCCTGGCACGAGGTGTTCGACGGAGATTTGGAAATTTAAGAATTATATAAATGGGAATTTAGATGGCACACAGATGACACAGATTTCACAAGATGACCACAGATTTATTCTTTAAACCTGTAGGCGAAGCCCTTTAAGATCTGTGTAAATCTGTCTCATCAGTGTCATCTGTGTGCCATTAAACACAACGATAAATTATCATTTAACATTATACATATGAACATAGGAGACAAAGCCCCTGAATACTTGGGCATTAACGAGAAAGGCGAAGAAATACGCCTCAGCGATTATAAAGGCAAAAAGATAGTGCTCTACTTCTATCCGAAAGACAGCACACCGGGTTGTACAGCCGAGGCCTGCAACCTGCGTGACAACTATGACGCCTTGCGTGGAGCCGGTTATGAAGTGATAGGTGTCAGCGTGGATAGCGAAAAGTCCCACCAGAAGTTTATTGAGAAAAACAACCTGCCTTTCACCCTGATTGCCGATACGGACAAGAAACTGGTGGAAGAGTTTGGCGTATGGGGCGAGAAAAGCCGTTGCGGACGTACCTACATGGGCACCAACCGCACCACGTTCATCATCAACGAAGAAGGCATCATCGAGCGCGTCATCGGCCCGAAGGAAGTAAAGACCAAGGACCATGCGGCGCAAATACTTTAATACTAAATACATACTACCGTGGCAAAGAAAGACGAATTGAATTTTGAAAATGAAGGAGCCGCCCCGAACAGCGAGAAGCTGAAAGCCTTGCAGGCGGCTATGGACAAAATAGAAAAGACCTTCGGAAAAGGTTCCATCATGAAGATGGGTGACGACAGCGTAGAGCAAGTGGAAGTAATCCCGACAGGCTCTATCGGCTTAAACGTAGCGTTGGGCGTAGGAGGCTATCCCCGCGGACGCATTATCGAGATTTACGGTCCGGAGTCTTCCGGTAAGACCACATTGGCCATCCACGCCATTGCCGAAGCACAGAAGCAAGGTGGCACGGCAGCCTTCATCGATGCGGAGCATGCGTTCGACCGCTTCTATGCCGCCAAATTGGGCGTAGACATTGACAATCTACTCATATCGCAACCTGACAACGGCGAACAAGCGTTGGAGATAGCCGACCAGTTAATACGCTCTTCGGCCATTGACATCATCGTGATAGACTCCGTGGCCGCCCTGACTCCGAAAGCGGAGATAGAAGGCGACATGGGCGACAATAAGGTGGGTTTACAGGCACGCCTGATGTCGCAAGCCCTGCGTAAGCTCACGTCCACCATCAGCAAGACCCGCACCTGCTGCATCTTCATCAACCAATTGCGTGAGAAAATCGGTGTCATGTTCGGCAATCCCGAAACGACTACCGGCGGTAATGCCTTGAAGTTCTATGCTTCCGTGCGCCTGGACATCCGTCCCGGGCAAGCCATTAAGAATGGAGAGGACGTGATAGGTAAACAGACGAAAGTAAAGGTCGTAAAGAACAAAGTAGCGCCTCCCTTCCGCCGTGCAGAGTTCGACATCATGTTTGGCGAAGGCATCTCG
>CASGED010000015.1 GCA_949300425.1 uncultured Bacteroides sp. | reverse complement strand
CGTTGTAGCTGCCGTCGTCCGCCCAAAGGAGGAAGGTGTACTCGTGGCTGGCGTAGAGTTCGTAACTGGCGGTGGCGGTGGTCTGGCCGCTTGCCAGGTTGATGGTCTTTATGTCCGTCTGCGACGCAGTGTTGTCCACCATTTGTATCAGCAGGCGGGTCAGGTTGTTGTCTTCCGTTGCGCTGATGGCGCGGGTGTAGGCGTCCTCCAGGTTGATGGTGAGGGTGACGGCCTGCGGCTCGTCGTCGGAGGGGATGGGTTCGTTGTCGTCGCTGTGGCAGGAGGCCAACAGGAAGAGGGAGCACAGGAGCCCAACAAAGTTAATCTTCCCTAAATAGGGGGGTAATTCTTAAAAGGTGTTTCATAGGAGTAAAGTATTTATAGATGAATAATTCAGTGTATCGCGCCAAAGGTAAGCGGTTTTCTTGACATAGGCAAGGGGTGGGGGATATTTTTTTCTATTTTGTGGCGGAGGACTGGGTGGCGGGCTCGCGGCGGGTGTCCCAGAGGTCTACAATATAGATGGTGTCACCGTCTACGTAGTACACCAGCTTGTAGTTAGGATGCACGACAAGGCTGCGATAGCCTTCCGGTTCTTTTTCGAGAAGCGGTTCCTTCTTCCCCATTCCGGGATTGCTTTGCAAAAGCTTCTCGTAATCTAATATACGGGTATAGAATTTCTTCATTATGCGTTCACCAAATGTGTAGCGACCATATTCCAGCGCATTGACAAGCTTTTCGCTTGCATCATCGTCCCATATCACTCGCATAGCCAAGGGTGTTTACTTTCTATCATACGTCTGACTTCTTCCGTGGTACGGACGCGGCCTGCCTTGATATTGGCACGCGACCGGTCAATACGGGCATGAAGTTCTTCCATGGTGTAAGGCGTGAGGCGTTCTTCCTCCTCCTCATACACTTCCTCATAATCATATAGCTTGTTTGCCAGCCAATGACGCTCGCCGGCGGGGAGCATGCGTATCTGGCTCCACAATTCTTGTACGGACAGGGTTGCATTCATAATCGGTTCCTCCTTATATTATTATTTCAGGTTATCTGCTTGGGTGTGGGGCTCGCGGCGGGTGTCCCAGAGGTCAGCGATGCGTACAGTGTCCTCTTCAACATGATAGACCAATTTGCAGTACTTATGCACCACAATGCTGCGAAAGCCTTCGGAACGGTTTGCCAATAGGACTTCACGAGGTCCCATGAAAGGATTTTGCGCTAACAGAGGTTCATAGCTGAGTATGCGGTTATACACACGTTGCGCTGTCCGGTTGCCAAACTCCCTTCGGACATATGTTACGACAAAGTCAAGTTGTTCCAAAGCCTCCTTGTTCCACTTTACTCGCATAGCCAAGGGTGTTTAGCTTCCATGAACTGTCTGACTTCGTCACTTGTGTATGTCCTTCCCGCCTTTGCATCGGCCAGCGACCGGTCGATGCGTGCGTTCAGTTCTTCCATGGTGTAGGGGGTGAGGCGTTCTTCCTCCTCCTCATACACTTCCTCATAATCATATAGCTTGTTTGCCAGCCAATGACGCTCGCCGGCGGGGAGCATGCGTATCTGGCTCCACAATTCTTGTACGGACAGGGTTGCATTCATAATCAAGATGTATTATTGTTACGGAGTACAAAAATACGTGTTTCCGCGGGATATGCCAAGTGCGGAGGGGATATTTTTACGCTGTCCCCTTTCGTTGTCAACACTTTGTGGAATATTTCCCCATTTCCACACCCCGCGTCCCCTTCCTGCACCAAAAATATAAAGGATGGCCGTGGCACGCATCTTGCGTTTCGTTTTATATATACGAAATATATACGAAATAGGAAGAAGCAAATGAAGAGTAGAACAATGAAATCACGTGTGCGGCTGCTGGCTCTGGTCGCCGCACTATTGTTGCCCGGTAGCCTCATGGCCCAGCAGGAGGCGGGTCCCATGCCGGACGACCCGGTGAAGACACAGCCCGTCCCCGGCGCAGGGACAGACGACGCGGACGAAGTGCTGCCCAACGGCAACCTGCGCATCCGGGGCATCGTGTCCGACGAACAGGGCGAGAGCATCATCGGCGCCACCATCATCGTGAAGGGACAGCCGGAGATTGGCACCACGAGCGACGTGGACGGACGCTTCACGTTGGAGGTGCCGCCACGGTCGTACATCGAAGTGTCCTTCATCGGCTACCACACGCAGACCATCCGCGTACACCGCCGCATGAGCAACTATCCCGTAGTGCTGAAGGAGGACAACCAGTTGCTGGAAGAGGTAGTGGTCATCGGCTACGGCACGGTGAAGAAGAGCGACCTGACGGGGTCCGTCGCCGGCGTCAACACCCGCCAGTTCAAGAACCAGCCCGTGCGCCGCGTGGAGGACGTGCTCCAGGGACGTGCCGCGGGCGTGGAAGTGACCGCCTCCAGCGGATTGCCCGGTGCGGGGATGAAGGTCCGTGTGCGCGGTACCACTTCCATTAATAAGAGCAGCGACCCGCTGTACGTCATCGACGGCATGATATCGCCCAGCGGATTGGGCGGACTGAACCCCAACGACATCCAGTCGATGGAAGTGCTGAAGGACGCCTCGTCCACCGCCATCTACGGTTCGCGCGGAGCCAACGGCGTTATCCTCATCACCACCAAGGGCGGTACGGAGGGACGTGCCCGCGTGTCGTTGGATGCCAATGTCAGCATCTCCACCCTGCGCAAGCAGTACGAACTGATGAACGCCTACGAGTATGGCACGGCACTGAACGAGCTGCGCGGCTCCAGCATCATCTCCGACGCCGACTTAGAGGCCTACCGCACGGGGGCGAAGGGCATCGACTGGGTGGACCTCATGACGCAGACCGCCCTGACGCAGGACTATCGGCTGAGCATCACCGGAGGGTCGGAGAAGGTGAAATACCTTGTCTCCGGCAACGTGCTCGACCAAGAGGCCATCACCATCCGCTCGAAGCGGCAGACCTACGGCCTGCGCGTCAACGTGGATGCCGACGTCAAGCCCTGGCTCACTATCAGCACCAAGCTGAACGGCAGCCGCATCCACCAGCACAACGGCGCGCCCAACTGGAGCAACGTCATCTCCTTCTCGCCCACCATGGAGATGGTAGACCCTGAGACAGGCATCTACAACCGCGACCCCTACAACGTGGCCAACGCCTCCAACCCCTATGGCGAGATGGTGGTGAACAACAGTGACTCCTACAACTATAACCTAAACGCGAACGTAACCTTTCTATTCAAGATTATCGACGGGCTGACGCTGAGCGTGCAAGGCGGGTACGACTACCTGCACAGCCCGTCGTATTCGTTCGCCTCGAAGCTCGTTGCCCCCGGCGCCATCAACAGCGCGAGCAACAGCAGTTCGATGCACAACTATTGGCAGAACACCAACAACCTGACGTGGCAGAAGACCTTCAACAAGGCGCACACCGTGTCGCTGATGGGCGTATGGGAACTGAGCCAGACCAAGGACACCGGACTGACGGGCAGCGGCTCCAACCTCAACAACGAGAGCGTGGGCTACTGGAACTTGGGCAACGCTGCCATCCGCAACGCGTCCAACTCCTACAGCGAGGCGTCGCTCGTCTCCGGCATCGTCCGCGCCAACTACGACTACAAGAAGCGTTACTTCCTCACCGCCGCCGTGCGTGCCGACGGGTCGTCGAAGTTCCAGGGCAGCAACCGCTGGGGCTACTTCCCTTCCGCCGCCGTGGCTTGGGACGTGGCGAAGGAACCTTTCATGCAGCGGCAGCGTGTGTTGACCCAACTAAAGTTACGTGGCAGCTTCGGTGTGACGGGTAATCAGGACATCGGGGCTTATTCTACCTTGGGGATGCTCTCCGGTGCCAGCTACGGTTGGGGCGCGTCCACGGCCTTGACGGGCTATTGGGGCAACCAGTTTGCCACGCCCGATCTGACGTGGGAGAAGACCTGCCAGTATGACGTGGGTGTGGATCTCAGTATCGGTGAGGTGGACTTCACCTTCGACTGGTTCAAGAAGCATACTAAGGACCTGCTCTTCCAGAAGCAAGTGCCCCGCTACAACGGAGGCGGCACCTACTGGGTGAACCAAGGCGAACTGGACAACACGGGCGTGGAGTTCTCCGTCAATGCCTTCCCCGTGAAGGGCAGCGTGACATGGGAGACCACCTTCAACGCCTCCTACGTGAAGAACACCGTGCGCGACCTGGCCGGCAATGACTTTGTGCTCACCGCCAACTACAGCGACTTGGGCGGTGCGCTGCAAATCATGAAGCCCGGCTATCCGATGGGTTCCTTCTACGTGTACCAGTGGGAAGGCTTCGATGAGAACGGCGCCAACCTCTACCGCAACGCCGCGGGCGAGCTGACCACCACTCCTACGTCCGAAGACCTGGTCATCAAAGGGCAGGCCAGTCCGAAATGGACCTTCGGGTGGAACAACAACATCACCTGGCGCAACTGGACGCTGAACATCTTCTTCAACGCCGCCACGGGCTACGACCGCCTCAACATCAGCCGCTTCCGCATCGCCTCCATGACGGGCAACACCAAGTTCGTCACCCTGCGCGATGCTTACTACCAGGGCTGGGACCACGTGACGGACAAGAGCCAGGCCCTCTATCCCAGCTTGCGTAACGGCGAGAACAAGGTGTACGCCAACTCCGATTTTTGGTTAGAGGATGCCTCATTCCTCAAGCTGAAGAACATCAGCCTGTCCTACCGCATCCCGCGCCGTGTGGCGAAGTTCGCCAGCATCGAACTGTCCGTCAGTGCGCAGGACGTGTTCACGCTGACCGGCTACAAAGGCATGGATCCGGAGGTATATGCCGGTTACGAAGGACTGGACTACGGTGCTTACCCCGTGCCGCGTACCGTCACCTTCGGGGCTAAACTGACATTCTAAACCATTAACCATACAGATAAAGAAGAACATGAAGATTATATACCATATATTATATAGTATTGCGGCGGGGCTGGCACTGACCACCCTTGCCGCCTGCGAAGACTTCCTTACCGAGCACCCCAAAGGACAACTGACCACTGAAGGATTCTTCAGCAGCAAGGAGGACCTGGAGGCATCGCTCACCGCCCTCTATTCCACCATCGCCGCCTCGCAAGCGGCCAACAACTGCATCGGTACCAACATGCTGGCAGGCGATGACATCTCCACCCATCCCGCCAGCAACAAGCAGCCCCTGCGCGAGTACGACCAGTATGACGTGAAGGACAACAACTCGTGGATGAGCACCATGTGGGAGCATCGCTTCAAGGTGATTAAGGCCGCCAACTTCATCATCAACAATGCCGGGCGCACACCCGGTGTGTCCGAAGAAGAACTGAACGCCGCCTTGGGACAGGCTCACTATTGGCGCGCCTACTCCTACTTCTACTTGGTAACCACATGGGGACCCGTCCCCGTGATGCTGGAAGAGGAGATAGACTACAATGCCCCCCTCTCCAGCGTGGAAGACATCTACGACCTCATTCTCTCCGACTTGGAGATAGCCGAGACGGGCTGCCCCGTGATGTACGACAGCGAACCTTACGCCCGCAACGGCATTAACATAGCTGTCAGCCAAGGTGCAGTGAAGGCTACCGAAGCCTACGTCTACCTGTGCATGGCAGGCTGGCCGCTCAACCGTACGGAGTATTACCAGAAGGCCGCCGACAAGGCCGAAGAGGTGATAGACGGTGTGGACAACGGCACGTACTACTACCGCCTGCTGGACAACTACGCCGACATCCACTCGTGGGCCTACAACTACAACAATCCCGAAGTGCTGTTGGGCATCTATTACAATCGTGACCAACTGGGCCAGTCGCTCCCCCTCACCGACTTCCTGCAAGACATGGCGCAAGCCGGATGGGGCGATACGAACGGAGAGATTAAGTTCTGGAAAGACTTCCCCGACGGGCCGCGTAAGGAAGCTACTTACTTCCCCAAGATATTGCTGACGGACGGTCAGTTGCACGACTGGTGGTATGACACAGACCCACCCTCGCGTGAGGTTGTTGCCCCCGTATTCATGAAAACCGTTGAAGGGGCTACCCGCGGCACCGAGTTCGACTATACTGACCCCGCCATGCCTAATGCTTCCGGTGAGAAGACCATCCAGATAATCCGCCTCTCGCAAGTCTACTGTTGGTATGCCGAAGCCACAGGACGTGCCGGACAAGTCACCGCCAAAGCCGTAGACGCCCTGAACCGCGTGCGCAACCGTGCCGACGGACAGC
Organism: uncultured Bacteroides sp.; assembly: GCA_949300425.1. Classification (GTDB taxonomy): domain Bacteria; phylum Bacteroidota; class Bacteroidia; order Bacteroidales; family Bacteroidaceae; genus Bacteroides. The sequence continues at coordinate 110,850 of CASGED010000015.1, read as the reverse complement.
CCACCAATCGCTACACCACCACCATGACTCCTTCCGAACTGGCCGAAGCCGCCTATAACGAGCACGGTTGGGAGATTGCCGGTTACTATTGGGCCAGCCTTGCCACCCGTGCCCGCGACATGTTCCGCATGTATCGCCTAAAGGACCATTTCGAATTCCGCAAAGAGAATCCGGAGATAGAAGTCGCCCCCGGTGTGTTCCGCAAGGAGGTAGTGCCCGTCACCGGTTCGTGGGATGACAGCAAGATGTATGCTCCCTATCCGTATGAGGATGCGATACTGAATCCCAACCTGCACCGATAGTTTGAGTCAACTCTGCTTAATTGCCATATTTACTTAGCAGATAATGTTACCGATATATAAAAGAGCGCCCAATTAAAGAAAAATTTCTCTAATCGCATTTTGTTTCAGAATAAAAACACTACTTTTGCATTCGGAAAACAAGAACCGTAAGGTAATAGTCCGAAATACTGTCATTTACCGAAGGTGCAAGGAAAGTAAAAAAGAAAGATAATAAACCAAATACCAATTTTAAAATCTTAAAAAGAAATGGCAAATTTAGATTTAAGCAAGTATGGTATCGTAGACGTGAAGGAAATCCTCCACAATCCGTCTTACGAAGTATTGTTCGAGGAAGAGACCAAAGCCGGTCTCGAAGGCTACGAAAAGGGTCAGGTAACTGAACTGGGCGCTGTGAACGTGATGACCGGTATCTACACCGGCCGTTCTCATAAAGATAAATTCTTCGTATACAACGAAGCCAGCAAGGACACTGTATGGTGGACTTCTGACGAATACAAGAACGACAACAAGCCTTGCTCTGAAGAAGCTTGGGCTGACTTGAAGGCTAAAGCTGTTAAACAATTGAGCGGCAAACGTCTGTTCGTAATGGATACGTTCTGCGGTGCTAACCCCGCTACTCGCCTGAAAGTACGTTTCATCATGGAAGTAGCATGGCAGGCACACTTCGTTAAGAACATGTTCATCCGCCCGACAGAAGAAGAACTGGCTAACTATGGTGAACCAGATTTCGTATCGTTCAACGCAGCCAAGGCAAAAGTTGACAACTACAAGGAACTGGGTCTGAACTCTGAAACAGCTACTGTATTCAACCTGAAAACTAACGAGCAGGTTATCCTGAACACTTGGTACGGCGGTGAAATGAAGAAAGGTATCTTCTCCATCATGAACTACCTGAACCCGTTGCGCGGCATTGCTTCCATGCACTGCTCTGCCAACACCAACATGGAAGGTACGGATACAGCTATCTTCTTCGGCCTGTCCGGTACTGGTAAGACTACCTTGTCTACCGATCCGAAACGTCTGCTCATCGGTGATGACGAACACGGATGGGACGATGAGGGCGTATTCAACTACGAAGGCGGTTGCTATGCCAAGGTTATCAACTTGGATAAGGAAAGCGAACCCGATATCTACAACGCCATCAAGCGTGACGCTTTGCTGGAGAACGTAACAGTAGACGCTAACGGCAAGATTGACTTCGCTGACAAGAGCGTAACAGAGAACACTCGTGTATCTTATCCTATATACCATATTAATAATATCGTTAAGCCGGTATCGAAAGGTCCTCACGCTCATCAGGTAATCTTCCTGTCTGCTGACGCTTTCGGTGTATTGCCTCCGGTGTCTATCCTCGATGACCAACAAGCTCAATACTACTTCTTGTCTGGTTTCACCGCCAAGCTGGCCGGCACGGAACGTGGTATCACAGAGCCGACTCCTACATTCTCTGCTTGCTTCGGCGCAGCTTTCTTAAGCTTGCACCCGACAAAATATGCAGAAGAGTTGGTTAAGAAGATGAACAAAGTTGGCGCTAAGGCTTACTTGGTTAACACTGGTTGGAACGGTAGTGGCAAGCGTATCTCTATTCGCGACACGCGTGGTATCATCGACGCCATCCTCGATGGTTCTATCGACAAGGCTCCGACGAAGACCATCCCGTACTTCAACTTTGTTGTTCCGACGGAATTGCCGGGCGTAGATCCGAAGATTCTCGATCCGCGTGACACGTATGCTGAAGCCGCTCAGTGGGAAGAGAAAGCCAAAGATTTGGCAGGCCGCTTTATCAAGAACTTCGCTAAGTTCGAAGGCAATGATGCAGGTAAGGCATTGGTTGCTGCAGGCCCGAAGCTCTAATTTTGGACTGAAGCTGATATAGGCGCGCCCCCCTCCCGACCCGGAGGGGGGCGCTTCTTGTTTGTCAGCCCGCCTCGCCCGAGAGGAACCGGCGTACCCGCTCCGCTGCATCACGCCCGCTCGCCATGGCCCTTACCACTAACGAAGCGCCGCTCACGGCATCGCCTGCAATAAAGACGTTGGGGGCGAACTGCGGCAACTGCGGCTTCAGGAAGCCCATGGCCAGCAACACCAGGTCGGCCTTGATGACTTCTGGCTTGCCCACGGCCCGCATCGCGGGGCGGCCGCCGTCAGGATTGGGCTGCCATTCCACTTCCTGTACCTCGGCGCCGGCCACTCTGCCGTCCTTGCCGATGAAGCGCAGAGTGTTTATGTTCCATCGGCGCACGCATCCTTCCTCGTGGCTCGATGTGGTCTTGAGCGTCCGCGGCCATGCCGGCCACGGGTTTTGCGGATCGTCGGGGCCTACGGGCGGCTTGGGCATAATCTCTATCTGCGTCACGCTGCAGCATCCCTGGCGGTGAGCCGTGCCTATGCAGTCGCTGCCGGTGTCGCCGCCGCCGATGACGAGTACGTCCTTCCCCTTGGCGCTGACCAGTTCGTCTGGTTTTATCTCGGCTCCGGCCAGCACGCGGTTCTGCTGCGCCAGCATGTCGAGGGCGAAGTGCACGCCCTTCAGGTCGCGGCCGGGGATAGGGAGGTCGCGCGCCTGAGGCGTACCGGTGGCTATCACGTAGGCGTCGAATCCGCCGGGAAGATGCTCCACGTCAATCTCTTGGTTGAATTTAAACTCTATGCCCTCGGCGCGCAGGATGCCCATTCGGCGGTCGATGACGGCCTTGTTCAGCTTGAAGTTGGGTATGCCGTAGCGCAACAGTCCGCCGGCATCCTCGTTCTTGTCGAACACCGTCACCAGGTAGCCTGCCAGGTTCAGACGGTTGGCGGCTACCAGTCCGGCAGGTCCGGCGCCTATCACTGCCACCTTCTTCCCGTTGCGTTCGGGATGGTGTATGCTGACGTAGTTCTCCTCAAAGGCATGCTCCGTGATGGCCGCCTCGTCCTCGCGGTTGGTCGTAGGCTCGTGCTCCACGAGGTTGAGCACGCAGGCCTTCTCGCAAAGCGCCGGGCATACGCGTCCCGTAAACTCTGGGAAGTCGTTGGTGGAGTTGAGCAGGCGGTAGGCCAGTTCCCAGTCTCCTCGGTACAAAGCATCGTTCCATTCGGGCGGCTTGTTGCCCAGCGGGCACGCCCAGTGGCAGAAGGGCACGCCGCAGTCCATGCAGCGCGACGCCTGCTGGCGGCGGTCGCCGGAGTTAAGAGTCTGTTCCACTTCGCCGAAATCATGAATCCGGTCGTGCACGGGACGGTATCCCGCTTCCTTTCGATGTATGGTTAAAAATGCTTTAGGGTCTCCCATAATGATGATAATTAATGCTTTATGTAGAATAATTCTGTTGTCTTCCCTTCCTGCATCAGGGTGTAGCCGGAATCACCCCTTGGTGCAATTCCGACTACACCTTGGTGTAATCTCAGCTACACCTTGGTGTAATCTTGGCTACACCTTGGTGTAATTCCGGCTACACCTTGGTGTAATTTTGGCTGCACCTTCGGATAGGTTTGCCCGTTGCTTGCCCGGTTAGTAATCGCGCTGCATGTCGGCAATCTTCTGTTGCAGCTTTCTCACCTGCTCCTCCTGCAGCACGCGCTTGTACTCGATGGGCACAACCTGGATGAAGTCCTCCACGTAACGCCCCCAGCCGTCGAGCATCTGGCGCGCCAGTTTGGAGCCGGTGTAAAGGTAATGCTGGCGAATCAGCTCGTGCAGCTCCTTGCGGTAAGAGCTTTCTTCCACGAGGTTGATTTCCACCATGTCCATGTTGCAGAAGTAGTCGAAGTCGTGGCGTTTGTCCCACACGTAGGCCACGCCGCCGCTCATGCCTGCCGCGAAGTTGCGCCCGGTCTCTCCCAGCACCACGACGCGGCCTCCGGTCATGTACTCGCAGCAGTGATCGCCGGCCCCTTCTACCACGGCTATGGCCCCGGAGTTGCGCACGGCGAAGCGTTCGCCCACCTTCCCGTTGACGTACAGCTCGCCGGAAGTGGCTCCGTAAAGCCCCGTGTTGCCGGCTATGGTGTTGTCCTCGGCGTTGAAGTTGCTGCGCACGGGCGGCAGGATGGCGATGCGTCCGCCGCTAAGTCCCTTGCCGAAGTAGTCGTTCGCCTCGCCCTCCAGCTTGAAGTTGACACCCTTCACGAGGAACGCGCCGAAGCTCTGGCCGGCGCTTCCCTTGAACTTTATGTTCACCGTGGAGTCCGGCAGGCCGTCTTCGCCGTGCTTCGAGGCGATGAGTCCGCTGAGCATCGTGCCCACGGCGCGGTCGGTATTCTTGATGGCATAGTCAAGATTCACCTCCTCACGCTCGTCGACGGCCCTCTGGGCGGAACGTATCATCTGGCGGTCAAGCGCATTGTCGAGGTCGTGCGTCTGGCCGGAAGCGTGGCGCAGAGGGCATGCTCCGCCCTCTTTGTGCAGCAGACGGGCGAAGTCGAGCATCGCCGGCTTGCTTCCTTTCTCCACCGGCTTGCGGACAATCAGCTCGGTATGTCCCACGATGTCCTCCAGCCTGGAGTATCCCATCTCGGCCAGATACTCACGCACTTCTTCGGCCAGGAAGGTGAAATAGTTGACCAGATACTCGTACTTGCCCATGAAGTGGCGGCGAAGCTCCGGGTTTTGGGTGGTCACGCCCAAGGGACACGTGTTCAGGTTGCACTTGCGCATCATGACGCAACCAAGCACGATGAGCAGCAATGTGCCGAAGCCGAACTCCTCCGCGCCGAGCAACGCCATGAGGATGATGTCGCGTCCGGTCTTCAGCTGCCCGTCCACCTGCAGCCTCACCTGGCCGCGCAGGCCATTCTTCACCAGCGTCTGCTGCGTCTCGCTCAGGCCTATTTCTGGCGAGATGCCCGCAAAGCGCATGCTCGATGCCGGACTGGCTCCCGTTCCGCCTTCGGCTCCCGATATCACAATGAGGTCTGCCTTGGCCTTGGCCACACCGGCCGCAATGGTTCCCACGCCGCTCTCGGCCACCAACTTCACGCTGATCGCAGCCTTGGGGTTGACGTTCTTCAGGTCGAAGATGAGTTGCGCCAGGTCCTCGATGGAGTAGATGTCATGGTGAGGCGGCGGCGAGATGAGCGAGATGCCGGGGATGGAGTGGCGCGTCTTGGCTATCACCGCGTCCACCTTGAAGCCGGGCAACTGACCGCCCTCACCGGGCTTTGCGCCCTGCGCCACCTTGATTTGTATCTCCTCGGCGTTCACCAGGTATTCGGTGGTCACCCCGAAACGGCCCGAAGCCACCTGCTTGGTCTTGCTGGAGAGCGAGATGCCGTTGAGCTGAGAATGGAAACGCTCGCTGTCCTCGCCGCCTTCGCCCGTGTTGGAGCGCGTGCCGAGCTTGTTCATGGCCAGGCAGATGGCCTCGTGCGCCTCCTTGCTGAGCGCCCCGAAGCTCATGGCTCCCGCCACAAAGTGCTTTACGATGCTGCTTACCGGCTCCACCTTGTCTATGTCTATCGGCGTGGCGGCGCGCTTGAAGTCGAAGAAGTCGCGCAGGAATATCGGGTCGTCCTTGTCGTCCACGAGCTTTGCAAACTCTTTGTACTTGGCGTAGTCGCCCGTCCTCGTGGCAAGCTGCAGCGTCGCTATGGTCTCAGGATTCCATGCATGGCGTATTCCATCCTTGCGGTAATGGAACTGTCCAAGGTTAGGCAAAAAGTCTGTTTCCGCCTTTTTGGCAAAGCCCTCGTCGTGCATGGCAATGGCATCCCGGGCAATCGTCTCAAGCCCAATGCCCCCGATGGTTGACACCTCGGTGCCGAAATATGCCTTAAGAATACTTTCCGACAAGCCGACCGCCTCGAAAATCTTGGCTCCGCGGTACGAGCGGATGGTAGAAATGCCCATCTTCGCCATGATTTTCAGCAACGCCTTCTTCACCGCCTTGATGTAGTTGGCCTCGGCGGTCTCGTAGTTTTCCTGCACCTTCCCCCGCTTTACCAGGTCGTCGAGAATGGCAAACACCATGTAGGGGCACAATGCCGATGCGCCATAACCCAACAGCAGGGCGGCATGCATCGGCTCGCGTATTTCGCCGCTCTCCACAATCAGGGCAGTCTGTACGCGCTTTCCCACGGAGATGAGGTAATGATGCACAGCGCTGACAGCCAACAGCGACGGTATGGCGGCATGCGTCCGGTCGATGTCGCGGTCGGAAAGGATGATGTAGTTGCAGCCTTCGTCCACGCTGCGGGCGGCCTCCTTGCAGAGATGGTCGAGCGCGGAACGCAGTCCGTCCTCACCCTTGGCGCACTCGAAGAGCATCGGCAGCTTCACGGTGTTGAACCCTTTGTAGCGGATGTTGCACAGGATGTCGAGCTGCGTGTTGTTCAGTATCGGATGAGGCAGGCGCACCATCTTGCAGTTCGACTCGTCCGGGCGGAGTATGCCGGAACCAACGCGGCCGATGTATTCGGTGAGCGACATCACAAGGCTTTCGCGGATGGAGTCGATGGCGGGGTTGGTCACCTGGGCGAACTGCTGGCGGAAGTAATTGAACAACAGCTGCGGACGATCACTCAGCACCGCCAACGGCGTGTCGTTGCCCATCGCCGCGGTAGGCTCCTGCCCGTTTACGCACATCGGGATGATGGTGTTGTCGATGTCTTCGGCACCATATCCGAACATCAGTTCGTGCCTTACCAGGTCGCCGACGGCGTTGTCCACCTTGCGGCCGCTCTTCAGTTTCTCCAGCTGAATGCGGTTGGTGGAGAGCCACTGGCGGTAAGGATGCTCGGCGGCGAGCCTTTCCTTTATCTCCCCGTCATAATAAATCCTGCCTTCCTGAGTGTCAACCAGCAATATCTTGCCCGGCTGCAGGCGGCCTTTCTCGGCTATCTCAGACGGGTCGAAGTCCATCACGCCCACCTCGGACGCCACCACCATCATGTCGTTCTTGGTAATCGTGTAGCGCGCCGGACGTAATCCGTTGCGGTCGAGCATGCCACCGGCATAGCGTCCGTCGCTGAAGAGCAACGCCGCCGGACCGTCCCACGGCTCCATCAGGATGGAATGATACTCGTAAAAGGCCTTCAAATCTTCCGATATGGGGTTCTTGTCGTTGAAGCTCTCGGGCACCATCAGCGCCATGGCGTGAGGCAGCGAGAGACCCGACATCACGAAAAACTCGAACACGTTGTCCAGGCTGGCCGAGTCGCTCATGCCCGGCTGCACGATGGGCGACAGTTCCTTTATGTCGCCAAGGGCGTCGGAGCCGAGCACGCTCTCCCTGGCTTGCATCCATCCGCGGTTTCCGCGTATGGTGTTTATCTCGCCGTTGTGGGCCAGGAGGCGGAAAGGCTGCGCCAGACTCCATGTGGGGAACGTGTTGGTGGAGAAGCGCGAGTGTACCAAGGCCAGTCCGCTGGTGAAGTATTTGTTGGTCAGGTCGGGATAATACTGGCGCAGCTGCAGGCTGGACAGCATACCTTTATATATGATGTTCTTGGAAGACAGCGAGCACACGTAGAAGTCCTTGTCGTCCACGCGGCGCTCTATGCGCTTGCGGATGACGTAAAGCGTGCGCTCGAACTGCGGCACACGGTCGTCCGTGACGCCCGTAACGAAGAGCTGCTTGATGTCCGGCTCGCTCGCCAGGGCGGCCGCTCCGAGACAGTCTGGCTGCGTGGGAACGTTGCGCAGGTGCATCAGCGACAGGCCTTCGCGCTCTATCTCCTCAATCATCACACTCAGTATGTCCTGCTGACGGGCGGTGTCCTTGGGCAGAAACACCAGTCCCGTGCCATACTTTCCCTTCTCCGGCACTGGTATTCCCTGAAGAAGTATGAACTCGTGGGGTATCTGCAACATTATGCCCGCGCCGTCGCCGGTCTTGTTGTCGGCGCCTTCTGCACCGCGGTGGCGCATGTTCTCGAGCACCTTCAGCGCGTTGTCCACGAGTTCGTGGCTCTTGCCTCCATGGATGTTGACAACCATTCCTACGCCGCACGCGTCGTGCTCGTAGCTACTGTTATATAATCCGTTTCTCATGTTTCAATGTTTTAGGTGAAATCAAAATCGCCGCAAAGGGCACAGCCGACTTCACAGCCGTCTGCGCCCGAACTTTGCAGCTAAAGCTAATATATTTGCCATTTAGCAATTTACGATTTACTGTTTATACTTTGCAAATGGTAAATTGTACTTGGTACTTTGCAAATAAACTCACCGGATGAACAGCAACTCGCGGTACTTTGGCAGCGTCCACAGCTCGTCGGCCACGATAAGCTCCAGCTTGTCTATCTGGTAACGGATCTCCTCCATCTTGGGAGCCACCGTGTCATGGTAGGCTATCGCCTTCTCGCGTTCGCTCTCGATCTTGTTCGCCACCTTGCGCGCCTCGATGAGTTCCTCCACGCCCGTCTCTATCTTCTGCGTGCGCTCGGCTATCTCCTCGATGAGCTTCATGTTGCGTGCGCAGAGCTTGTCGGCCTTCTCCGCGGGGAATATCTGGCGCATGTTCTGCACGTTCTTGGCCAGCTGGCTTTGGTAGTGGGTGGCCACGGGCACGATGTGGTTCATCGTGATGTCGCCCATCACGCGGGCCTCTATCTGTATGCGCTTGGTGTAAGTGTCCCACTTCACCTCGTTGCGGGCCTCGAGCTCCTTGCGGCTCATGATGCCGAGACAGTCGAACATGTCCACGCTGGCCTTGTCGAGATAGCGGTCGAAGATGACGGGGCAGCTCGTCTCGCAGTCAAGTCCGCGCCGCTTGGCCTCCTCCACCCACTCGTCTGAGTACCCGTTGCCGTCGAAGCGTATCGGCTTGCACGTCCTGATGTCCTCACGCAGTACGCTCAAGATGGCTGCCGTCTGATCCTCTCCCTTGGCAATGAGGGCGTCTACCCGGCGTTTGAAATCTGCCAGGGCTTCGGCCACCGCCGTGTTCAGCACAATCATGCCCGAAGCACAGTTGGCCTCACTGCCCACAGCACGGAACTCGAATCGGTTGCCCGTAAAGGCGAATGGGCTGGTACGGTTGCGGTCGGTGTTGTCTATCAGCAGTTCCGGTATCTCCGGGATATCCAACTTCATGCCCTGCTTGCCCATCATGTTAAAGAGGTCATCCTTGTCGCTCTTCTCGATGTGATCCAGCAACTCGCTCAGTTGCTTGCCCAGGAAAGACGAGATGATAGCAGGGGGTGCCTCGTTGGCTCCCAAACGGTGAGCGTTCGTCGCACTCATGATGCTGGCCTTCAGCAACCCGTTGTGACGATACACGCCCATCAGCGTCTCCACCACAAAGGTCACGAAGCGCAGGTTCTCCTCCGGCGTCTTGCCCGGCGCGTGCAGCAATACGCCCGTGTCGGTACTCAAACTCCAGTTGTTGTGCTTGCCCGAGCCGTTGATGCCGGCGAATGGCTTCTCGTGCAGGAGTACGCGGAAGCCGTGCTTGCGCGCCACTTTCTTCATCAGGGACATCAGGAGCATATTATGGTCATTGGCGATGTTCGTCTCCTCAAAAATCGGTGCAATTTCAAACTGATTGGGAGCCACCTCGTTGTGACGCGTCTTGCAGGGGATGGCCAGTTCCAGTGCCTGAATCTCCAAGTCCTTCATGAACGCCTGCACCCTGTCGGGGATGGTGCCGAAGTAATGATCTTCCATCTGCTGGTTCTTTGCCGAGTCGTGTCCCATGAGCGTGCGTCCCGTCAGCACCAAATCCGGGCGGGCGTTGTACAGTCCTTCGTCCACCAAGAAGTATTCCTGCTCCCAGCCCAGGTTGCAGATGACCTTCTTCACCGCCGGATCAAAGTAGCGGCATACTTCCGTGGCGGCCACGTTCACCGCATGGAGCGCACGCAGCAACGGTGCCTTGTAGTCTAATGCCTCACCCGTATAAGATATGAATATGGTGGGGATGCAGAGCGTGTCGTCCATGATGAATACGGGCGACGTGGGGTCCCAGGCGGAGTATCCGCGGGCCTCGAAGGTGTTGCGTATGCCGCCGTTGGGGAACGAGCTGGCGTCGGGCTCCTGCTGCACGAGCAGCTTGCCCGAGAACTCCTCTATCATTCCGCCCTTGCCGTCGTGCTCTATGAAGGCGTCGTGCTTCTCGGCGGTGCCCTCGGTCAGGGGCTGGAACCAGTGCGTGTAGTGTGTCACGCCGTTCTCCTCGGCCCACTGCTTCATGCCGGCGGCCACGGCGTCGGCTATGGAGCGGTCGAGCGGCGAACCGTTGTCTATTACGTCAATCAGCGTCTCGTACACCTGCGGTGGCAGATATTTGTACATCTTGGCGCGGTTGAACACATACTTTCCAAAATACTCCGACGGCCTTTCCATCGGCGCAATCACTTCCAAAGGCTTCTTCTTGAACGCCTCTTCTACTACTCTGAATCTTAAGTTTGTCATCGCGTTTGATATTAATTGTTATTCTTTTTACCTTCACTTGGATAAAGAATCACAGCCATTTCCTTATCCGTTCCATCGCCTCGGCGCAGTCCTCGTGGTTTCCGAAGGCCGTAAGCCTGATGTATCCTTCGCCGCTCGGACCGAAACCTACGCCCGGAGTGCATACCACATGGGCGTTGTAGAGCATGTGTTCGAAGAACCGCCAACTGCCTTCTCCATTCGGAACTTTCACCCAGATGTAAGGAGCGTTTTCCCCTCCGAACACCTCCAGGCCGAGGCTGGTCAGCGTCCGACGCATCGTCCGGGCATTGTCCATGTAGTAAGCGATGGTCTCCCGTATCTGCGCCTTGCCTTCCGGCGTATAGGTTGCTTCCGCGGCACGCTGGCTGATATAGCTTGTGCCGTTGAACTTGGTGCACTGCCGCCTGTTCCATAGTTGGTTCAGGGCGATACGCTCGCCTTCCAACGTGGACGAGGTCACCTCCTTCGGCACCACCGTATAGCCGCACCTTACGCCCGTAAAGCCTGCTGTCTTGGAATAGCTGTGGAACTCCACGGCCACCTTCTTCGCCCCCTTTATCTCGTAGATGGAGTGTGGGATGTCAGGGTCCTGTATGTACGCCTCGTAAGCCGCGTCGTAGAAGATGAGCGTGTCGTTCTTCAGCGCGTAGTTGACCCACTTGCGAAGCTCGTCCTTTGATATCACCGTGCCCGTCGGATTGTTGGGATAGCAGAGGTAGATGATGTCCACCCGGCGGTCGGGTAGCTGCGGGACGAAGTTGTTTTCGGCCGTGCAGGGCAGGTAAGTCACGTTGCTCCACCGCCCTTCATCAAGAACTCCCGCACGTCCTATCATCACGTTCGAGTCGATGTAGACCGGATAGATGGGGTCCGTCACGCCGATGCTGTTATCCCAGCGCACCAGCTCCTGTATGTTGCCCGTGTCGCTTTTCGCCCCGTCGTTGACGAATATCTCGGACGGGTCCAGGTGGATGCCTCGCGGCAGGAAATCGTTTTTCACGATAGCCTCGCGCAGGAACTGATACCCCTGTTCAGGCCCATAGCCGTGGAAGCCTTCGCGGGTGGCCATCTCGTCGACGGCACGGTGCATGGCCTCCGTCACCGCGGGGCAGAGCGGACGGGTCACGTCGCCTATGCCCAGGCTGATGACATCCGCATGGGGATGCGACACCTTAAAGGCGTTCACCTTCTTGGCCACGTCGGCAAACAGGTAGTTGTCGGGAAGTTTAAGGAAATGTTCGTTTACTAATGCCATACCCTTTTTTATTTACGATTTTTTTATTTACGATTTACGATTTTTCTATTTACGATTTACGATATAAATTGTACTTCGTAAATTGCTAAATTGTAAATGAATTAAGTTCTTCATTTATATTTCTATTTGTCCTTCAAATACGATTTCGGCCGGCCCCGTCATGTAGACATGGTTGTCCGCCTCGCTCCACTCTATCTCCAGCGTCCCTCCGTCCATCACGACAGCGCACTTACGTCCGGCACGCCCCGTCAGATGCGCCGCCACGGCCGTGGCGCACGCTCCGGTGCCACAAGCCAGGGTGACGCCGCTGCCGCGTTCCCACACCCTCGTGCGGATGCGTCCGTCCGCCATTACGGTGGCAAACTCCACGTTGCAGCGTTCGGGAAACAGCGGATGCGTCTCCAGCACGCCTCCTAAGCGGACGACGTCCGCGTCCTCCGGCTCCTTGTCGGCGAAGACGACGAAGTGCGGATTGCCCATGGAGACGAACGTGCCGTGAAGCGTTTGTCCGCATACCGTCACGATGCCTTCCCTCATCGACCCATCCGGCGTGGCGAGCAGCGCACGGTCGGCCAGGCACGGCTCCTGCATGTCCACCGTCACACTCTTCACCCGCCTGTCGCCGTCGGTGTGCAGCGTCAGCGTCTTGACGCCTGTCCGCGTCAGCAACCTTACGGTGGTCTTGTCCGTCAATCCTTTCTCGTAGACATACTTGCCGATGCAGCGCGAGGCGTTGCCGCACATCAGGGCTTCCGACCCGTCCGCATTGAAGATGCGCATGGTGAAGTCGGCTTCCGGCACCGTCGAGCGTCCTATCAGCACCAGCCCGTCACTGCCTATCCCCGTATGGCGGTCGCTCCATCGGCGTGCCAGGCAGGCGGGATTGGCTGCCGGACTACCATATATATATATGTAGTCATTACCTGCGCCCTGCATCTTCGTGAATTTAACTATAGCTGCCATTTTGATATCTATTATCCTGTTTTTGTGTCTTTGTGACTTTACACGGCGCAAAGATATGATATTTTGTTTTCTTATTCACCTAAAAGGAGACTTTTAATATCTATCTTTTTAAGAGAAATATCGAATTGAAAGCAGAGACGGCGCTTTGCTTTCAATCTGATACAATATTGCATCAATATATATCTAAATGAATTATATATCGATTTTGTCTTATCAAAAAGGCTGTGTTTGCAGGCTAAGGATTACAGATTGTATTATCTTTGCGGCATGGTCTTTACATGATGATAGCGGAAAGACGCATTCAAAGTGCTACATAGGCAGCTTCTTCCTGCCGGGAAGAGATACCATCAGTGGCACTGATGGTAGTCATCAGTAGCACTGATGATAACCAAAGGTGCCACTGATAATAGGCAAAGGTGGCACTGATGCTATTTCTTTGTAGGAGGAAAGGAGCGTCTTCCCGCCATCAAGACCCCTTAAAGGTAGTGATTAAAGCAGAATAAGATTATGTGTGGCATTGTTTCAATTTTCAACATCAAGCAGCAAACGCCCGCTTTGAGGCAGAAGGCGTTGCGGATGAGTGGCAAAATTCGTCACCGCGGACCCGATTGGAGTGGCATTTATTGTGGCGGCTCGGCCATATTGGCGCATGAGCGTCTGGCGATTGTTGACCCGGAGTCGGGTCGTCAACCTCTTTTCAGCCCTGATAAGAATCGGGTGCTGGCCGTCAACGGAGAGATTTACAACCATCAGGACATACGCCGGAAGTATGCCGGGAAGTATCAGTTCATGACGGGGAGCGATTGCGAAGTCATTCTCGCGCTCTATCAGGACAAAGGCGACGGCTTCCTGAACGAGCTGGACGGGATATTCGCCTTCGCGCTCTACGATGCGGAAAGGGATGAATATCTCATTGCGCGCGACCCCGTCGGGGTTATTCCTCTTTATTATGGATATGATGAGGAAGGACGGCTGTACGTGGCAAGCGAACTGAAGGCGCTGGAGGGGCAATGCGCCCGCTATGAACCTTTCCCGCCGGGACATGTCCTCACGAGCCGCGACAAAGCTCCCCGGAGGTATTATCAGCGGGATTGGTTCGAGTATGAGAACGTGAAGGACAATCCGGCTGACGTGGACGAGTTGCGCACTGCGCTGGAGGAGTCTGTGCGCAGGCAGCTGATGAGCGATGTGCCCTACGGGGTGCTGCTGAGCGGCGGGCTGGACTCGTCCATCATCAGTGCGGTGGCGCAGAAGTATGCCAGGACCCGCATCGAGAGCGGAGGGACGGAAGCCGCCTGGTGGCCGCGCCTGCACTCCTTCGCCGTAGGCCTGCACGGGGCGCCTGATTTGGAGAAAGCCCGTCTGGTGGCCCGGCACATCGGCACGGTGCATCACGAGATAAACTATACGATACAAGAGGGGCTGGACGCGCTGAGCGATGTGGTGTATTTCACCGAGACGTATGACGTCACCACCATCCGCGCCTCCACACCGATGTATCTGCTGGCGCGTGTCATCAAGAGCATGGGCATCAAGATGGTGCTCTCCGGCGAGGGGGCGGACGAGATATTCGGAGGCTATCTGTATTTCCACAAGGCACCCGACGCCCGCGCTTTCCACGAGGAGACGGTGCGCAAACTCTCCAAGCTGCACCTGTATGATTGCCTGCGTGCCAACAAGAGTCTGGCGGCTTGGGGCGTGGAGGGGCGTGTGCCGTTCCTCGACACCGAGTTCCTGGATGTGGCCATGCGCCTCAACCCGGCGGCCAAGATGTGCCCCGGCACCACGATAGAAAAACGCATCCTCCGCGAAGCCTTTGCTTCCCTTTTGCCAAGCGAAGTGGCGTGGAGGCAGAAAGAGCAATTCTCCGACGGTGTGGGCTATTCGTGGATAGACACGTTGAAGCGCATTACCGCCGAGCGGGTGAGCGATGATGAGATGGCACATGCCGCCGAACGCTTCCCCATCAACCCGCCGCGCAACAAGGAGGAATATTTCTACCGCACGCTCTTTGCCGCCCACTTCCCCAGCGACAGTGCCGCACGGAGTGTGCCCAGCGTGCCCAGTGTGGCGTGCAGCACGGCCGAGGCATTGGCCTGGGACAAGGCTTTCGCCGGGATGAACGACCCCAGCGGACGGGCTGTAAGCGGGGTGCATGAGCAGGCGTATTAAAATGGGAGGATTTCGGAAGGCTTATCTGCCGATTTTGGAAAGCAAGGCATTCAGCTTACCGTTAAAATCATAGCGAGAACTATGCTTAATCATCCTGCCAATCTTGCTTTGTCAGGGCTGCAGTCCAGCCAAGGGAGGATTCGAGCCTTAAGGTTTGGAACTGTAGTCCTGAGTAACCGGATCAGAGCGGCATCAGCCCCCTAACATGACCTTGTGTCGTGTGAATAATCTTGTAAATAAAATGACTATAAGGAATATTTATGCAAGATTTATCATCTGCTTAAAGGAATTCGTACATAAATCATAAGATAACATTAACAGTCCCACCACATCATTTATAGCGTACTATTCCAAATCTTTCAATCGTTCTTCCTAATAATTTCGACTTATGAGAATGGCGTTCCCGGATAAACGCCAACCTGTCTTCTTTTTCCGATGGTAAGATTTCATAAGATTATTTTTGTTTTTGATTGCTTGTTCTGATTTAAATCAATATATTTGCTCCCTAAAATCACATTAGTTATGAATTGGCAACTTATTAGATATTGGTTAGTGGGGATGTTAATGGCATTTTTATGTCATGATATTTGTGCTCAGCATGTCACAAAAGAACAATTGCTAAAATTGTTCTACCAGGCGAATGTAGCTCAAAAAGCGAATGACACGGACAAGGCCATAGAAATTTACCTTTCTGTATTAAAACTTTCGCCTGGATTGCCGGACCCTTATCTAAGTTTAGGAAAGTTGTATGCGGCAAAAGCCGATAAGGTTTCAATGAAAAAAGCTTGTATTTGCTACTCCAATTACTTGCGGTTGAAACCAGACGCGTCTGATGCGGATTTCTTGAAATCGGAAATTACCCGTCTGACAGCATTGGCTGAAGCAGAAGAAACCACTTCACCTGTGATAGAAAACGAACCTCCCAGATTTACGGTTGTCTTAGCTTCTCCCATCGAGGAGTCCGACTCTATTGCAATGGAAGACTCTGTATATGTAGCGGAAGCACCGATAGAGCCGGTGGTGGAAGACACGGTGGCAACCGTTGCAGAACCGGTGAAACCCGAAGTCATCGCCCCGATTGATTCCAGGATGTTAGGACGGTGGGCCTCAGACGAAATGAACAGCAACGGACGTGAAATGTGGATATTCGACATCCACGCCGAAAACAATGCTTTATGGATGCAACTGACGGACAGCGCATTCATGAAGAAAGATGTTCTATGGGCCAATGCTCCTGACCTGAAAGCCCAAGGTTTATTGGAAGGAGACAGCATTGTGTTTGCTTTTGAAATGGAAGAAGAAAAGAAAGTCCTTTCGTCATCAGCCCGGAAAGAGGAAAAAGCCAACGATGATTTTACGACTATCGTAGATGAAATATTAAATCTAGACTTAGGACGGTTAATGGAAGTTCCAAATCCAGGCAAAGAAATGGCAAAGGCCGATACAACGGCAATGATTGACTCGCTGGCTGTAGACAGCATTCCGGCAGACTCCGTCATACGCCTTGAGCCGCGAATCGTCCACGCCTATATTTTCCGTTTTGCATTTGACGGGAAGATGTTGGGCGGAAGTGTGACCAAACGAATCTATGACGCCAATTCACCGGATGAAGTTCCCATTTCAGAAAACAGCCGCATCTGTGAACTGTTCAAAGCACCTGATGACTATCAGGGCTTTACATACACGCGTCCCTCCGATTCCGAATTGTCCAACATGCCGGAACTCTGCGAGATTTACAATCAGAAAAGGCGCACCTCTGAAAGCATGTCATCTTTGAACGATTTGGCCTGTCTGACCATGTGGGGTGTTGGCACGCATCGGAACATACGAATGGCTCTGTCTTATTTCATGGAAGCCTCCATGAAAAACAATTTGTTCGCGACATTGAATTTGGCTCAATTGTATCAGGACGGTTACGGAGTAGAGAAAAACTTGCCCAAGGCGAGAGAATTGTATATGCGTGCCTTTAAGTCAGGCTATACGGATGCGTTGGTATTGTGCGGAGATACTTATTGGGAATCGGAAGGAGGAACAGATCCAGATTACCAAAAGGCGTTGGAATGCTACCAAAAAGCGATGTTACGTCGGTGCCCGTATGCTGCATTCCGTTTAGGCTGGTTATATAACGAAGGATTGGGAGTAGAACAAGATACCGCAAGGGCATTGAACTATTACAAACAAGCTGTGGCAATGTCTTATCCGGATGCCATGGCCGATATGGGTTCTTTCTATCGGGAAGGAAGACTCGTAGAACAAGACTATGCCAAGGCTATGGAATATCTGAACAAGGCCGCCGCCAAGGGAAATGTGAAGGCTATGTATGAAATTTACCAAATGCATTTGCGTGGAGAAGGTGTGCAGCCCAACTTCAATTTGGCCAAAGAATGGTTGCGGAAATCAATGGATGCGGATAACTCAGTGTTGAATGGTTTTTCTTCCGTAAAGAATCAAATCAAAGCTATTATTAAAGAAAAAAATAAATAAGAAGGGGTATGCGCAGGATTATCGTGATTTTCTGTCTATGCATGGGCTTTATTGGAGGAGCCAATGCGAATACGGGACTTTCGAACGAGAAGTTCGTCAGCCGTAAGATTAAACTGCTGGCTGAACTATTGCCGATGCAACAGATGCCTGAGAACGACACTATTATGAATGTCCCTCAGGTTATCAAGAACAAATCATTGATATTCACGTTCAATAACCGAGGGGAGATTTCACACATCGGCATTTCTCTGTTCAGCGATGCGACCAAGTTTTTGTTAGATAAGAGTATCTGTAACTTTTTGGAGCGTTTCCTGCTTGAACTGATGTTACAGGAAAACAATCAGGCTGTGGAACGGAAACTGGCGGAATATCACGTCACGCTGCTTTTTGACGGGAAGGCTTTTGGAAAAGGGAACATGCTATCGTTGGGTAACATCTTGGAACAGATGGATATGCCAGTAAAATTTGCATTGCGTCATCAGGACAAAAGAGCGGAAGCCAGCTGGAGATTCGGACGGCATACATTGAACATGTCTTTTCCTTTATATAGAGAGTTGATAGACGGAACAGACAAAAAGGAATCGGACGATAATGTTTACCATCAATTGCAGTCCGCGGCTTTCGACACAGTGACTCTTAAAGACGAACCTGTAGACGGACGGAATCTACAACCGCTTGCAGGAAATCGCATTTGGGTAAGCAAAGGAGAAGTATATTTGGTGCAGCCCCTCTCTTCTGACCGATATTATGTAAAGGATGGTAATAATTATCGCCCGGTTTTCCAAAAAGAATATCCGGAATATTCGGCAAACAACTTGTTTTTAACTTATTTAAATGGGAAAGACAAATCATTACTGATTACACATCGGAAATATGGTAGGTTCACACCAGAAATCTCCATTCCCCTTCTGAATTTCCTGCAATGTTTCTCCAATGACTTTGTGACTTATTGCCACACCGGCTACAATTCAAAAGGGAAGTTGGAAACAATTGCCGTATTCAGCCACACGAAGTTGAATTATATCCACTTGCTTCGTGTCTCGATAGACGAGAAGCAACTGTTCGCCACCAGACCAGTGTTAAAAGCAGATTTTTATTCAAACATACCGCAACAATATATCAAAACGTTATTACAATGAAAAAGGTTGAATTAATTTTATTATTCGTATTGATTCCCTTGTTTTCTTTCGCTCAGCTGGAAGATACCAAGTTTACAATTATTGACGGACTGGACAATGCTTCCTTGAAAACCGCCATGGAACACAATGTCTCCTTGTTTCTGAAAGCATGTAATGTCGCTGTTATGGAAGGAGACAAGCCGGAAGTAGATAAAGAGTTGACGGATGATGCCAAAGACGTGCTGAAACAAATGTGGAAAACAAGCCCGATGGCTTGTCCGGTGTCTTCCATTGAAGAAATTTGCTTGGAGACATCCGATGGTTACCAAGTCAGAAACATCCCCGTAACCATGATGGCCGCTGAAGAAGGCGAGGGCGACCAAGAGTTGGTGCTTCACTTCACCTCTTCTGGCGCCATTGACAACATATCAATAGCTATCGAAGAGAACAAGTATAAAGAAATTCTGTCTGAGCATGAGTCGGTAGAGGACTTATACCGTCGTCAGGTCATCATAGACTTTGTTGAAAACTATCGGACGGCCTACAACAGGAAGGATCTGCCGTACATAGAGTCTGTTTTCAGCGACAACGCCTTGATTATTACCGGGAAAGTCATTCGCGAGAAGCCGAAATCGGATTATGCCATGCGTGCGTTGAGTCATGAGAAGATTGTATATCAGAAACGTACGAAGAAAGAATATATCAGCAATTTGAAACGGGTGTTCAAATCAAACAAATATATCAATGTGTTGTTTGATGAAGTAGAAGTAATCCAGCATCCGAAGTTGACGGATATTTACGGAGTGACATTGAAACAAGAATGGCACTCGGACAGATATAGCGATGTGGGATTCGTATTTTTGATGATAGACTTCCAAGACGAAATGAATCCGCTTATTCAGGTTCGTACATGGCAACCTGAAAAGTTGGACGGTAAGGTACTGGCTCGTGAAGAAGTATTCAATTTGGGCGATTTTGATATTGTCCGCTCTTTGGTAGATGATTAACCAATAAATAATAAAGTATGAAAAAGAGATTATTCTTGTTGGTCGGCGGATTGTTTTTGGCTATCGCGTCGGTTTTTGCACAACGCAATTTGGAAGTGAAAGATATCACCACACAGCGTGATGTCTTCTCGGGAAAGGACACGGAAGCCGGTATTGTCATATCGTGCCCTTCCAACATCAAGTTGACCATTGAATCGTCACACGACAAAGTCGTTGATGTGTACAATGTAGAAGACAAGGGAGAAGAAACGTTTTATTATATGCGATTCGAAACCGGAAGAAGATATAGGGGACGTAAACTGACTGTCAGAGCTGACGGTTATGCGCCCGTAAGCATCATGGCTGAGTTGAATCCGAAGGAGTTGAAACGTTACCAACTGATAGATCCGGATGTGGAGTTTGTTTACGGTTGCTATTACGAATATCGCAAACGCGGAACCGAATATTTCCAGCAAGCCATGTATGTAGAGGCAAAAGAGCAGTATGCCATTGCCCAAGCATGTTCCGATTGTCCGGAAAACTCAGGCTTGGACAACCTTATTGCTGGCATCGATTCCATTACCGTCTACCGGGAAAAAGCAGACGAAGCCTTTGATTTGTTGGATTATGAAACGGCTAAGGATTACTATGGAAGAATTGTCAGCCTGAACCCGTCTGACGAGAATGCTTCGCAGAAAGTATTTGAATGTTCCCGCAATTTCGACATAGACTGTAACAAATATTTTGATTCCGCTGAGGCCTATCGCGAAGAGGGAGATTATGAAAAGGCCATGGAATTGTATCAAAGAGTAGTGGACGGCAATTGCCCCAACGCCATCAAAGCCAGCCAGCAACTGAAACTGTTGCGCAAAGAGGTGAATAGCCGTAAGCAACGTGCCCGTGTCTATGTGTACGAATATAGTAAGAGTGCGCCGATAGGCTTGGGAACCGGTACTTACAACAAAAACAAAGTGGGAGGTTATTTCAGCCTCAGTTTTCACTCGGATTTGTTCAAAGCTTTGCAGAAATCATATAATGAAGTGAAAGATGCCGAATTGAATCTCTCGTTTGGTTGGACTCTCAATAAGTGGGAAAAGGTTCCTGTTTGGGTATTCTTTGGTGTCGGCTATACAGGTGCAGGCGAGTTTGTGGATAGCGATGGGAATCGTTATATAGAACCGGAAGAAGATAGTACACAACCTGACCAATCGGGTGACAATTCAGGCAACTATGGGGAAGAAGAGGATAATCCTACATTTAAACTTTATAGTGCCATCTCTCCTGAAGTCGGACTTTTGGGCAAAATAGGACCTGTCGTATTACGTTATACCTTCCAGTATCGTTTCTCTGTGTCTAAAGAATATGAAGATAAAATCAGCAAAACCCGCCATGCTTTTGGTATCGGTTTCTGTTTCTGATGTTTCGAAGGTTTAAGAAAGCCATCAGGATATAGAAATAAAAGGCACAGAAACACAGCATGTTAAACACTGTCTGTGTTTCTGTGCCTTTATTTTTCCCCGTCCATTGTCTGTAAGGGCTTTTGGCGAGGATAGAATCCTACTTGAAAGAACCATTCGTAAGCACTCAATAGCGTTTTCAGTCTACGAGATGAGAATACCTTTGCACTACAAACTAAAATTAAAAGCTTATGGCAAGTAGTGAAGATTTTCAGAGTATCTATGAACTCTATAAAAAGGAGGGTGCTCCAAATGGAATTTCCGTCATTAATTTTTGTCGACAGAATGGCATCGTTTATCTCTTTTCAGCTCGAAAATTTGTTTTAATCCGATAAAAACGAAAGCATCCCTATTGAGGTTCTGTGTGACAGGTATGTACCAATCTCAAGGCCTTTCTATCCAGCAGAATAATTTAACCTACCGCAACTGCTACATCTACATGATAAACCACCATATTTTTTGTCACTCCGAAAACTCGATTGCAATAAACAATCACAGAGCAATAGCCGAGTTCGATTTCTAAGTCTTGCTGACCTTGCCAACGCAGTAGTACTGGCTTTGCTAACGCAGCTTGCTAACTTTGCCATTTCTGCTTACTTACTTTGCAAAGACAGCTTGCTGACTTTTGCAACCGGTTTTTTCATGACTTTATCCCCCTTTGGGTACGACAAATGAGAATCTTTATAAATATAGAGAATCGCTAATTGAATAAAGCCAATAGTGGATGTTGAGTCTCAAAAACGCATGCGAGTTTGGGTGACTATTTATGCCTGCATTTCTAAGTAATAGATTATCAGATTGTTATGATTGTTGATACAATATTTGAAACCAATGAGACGATTTTAATATATATTCTGCTTTTTTTTATTTTTCTTCGCACGACTTAACAAAATGTTTAATTTTAAAATGTAATAGTTATGATTGCGCAGAAAGAAATAGGAGTAACTTAAAATCTTGCCGTTTTATTTTCATTTCGGGTATTTATAGCCGGTATGAGTGATTATTAAAGTGTCTTTTAATCATGGATTTTATTAAAGAATATGCTGAGAAAATGTAGAATAAGAATAGCAAGAATATCCTGTTTGTTCCTGTTGATGATGTTTTTTGTTCTCAATTTGCAGGCGCAGGGATTTGTAGTGAAAGGAGTTGTCCTCGATTCCAATGGGGAAAGTGTTATTGGAGCTTCTATCGTATTGAAAGGGAACAATGCGGTGGGAACGGTTTCTGATATTGATGGGAATTTTTCATTGACCGTTCCTAAGGAAAACTCTGTATTAGTGGTGTCTTTTATCGGTATGAAATCCGAGGAAATCAAAGCCGATACTAAAAAGATTATTCGTGTAGTTTTGAATGATGATTTTCAACAATTGGAAGAAGTCGTTGTCGTAGGTTATGGGCAACAGAAAAAAGCGAGTGTTGTAGGCGCCATCACGCAAACGACCGGTAAGGTGCTGGAACGTGCGGCCGGTATAACGGACATTGGTAGTGCTTTGACCGGCAATTTGCCCGGTGTCATTACTTCACAGGATACGGGTATGCCCGGTGAAGAAGAACCTCAGATTGTAATCCGTAGCTCCAGTACTTGGAATAATAGCGACCCGTTGGTGTTGGTGGATGGCGTAGAACGCCCCATGAGTAGCGTAGACATGTCTTCCGTAGAAACTTTGTCTGTATTGAAAGACGCTTCGGCGACCGCAGTCTATGGTGTGAAGGGTGCCAATGGTGTTATTCTGATTACGACCAAGCGTGGTACGGAAGGCAAAGCCAAAATTAATGTGTCGGCCAATGCGGTATTGAAGACTCCTTCGCGCATACCGAACAAGATGGACTCATACGATGCCTACATGGCTCGGAACATGGTTATTGAACATGAATTGAATATCAGTCCGGATTCATGGAACGATATTCGTCCACAATCGTTCATCAATAATTTCCGCAACCAAACTACGGTAGAGCAGCGGGAACGGTATCCGAATGTGGATTGGAGAAAAGCGTTGTTTAAGGACTTTGCGATGTCTTACAATGCCAATATCAACATCAGCGGTGGCACAAAGTTTGTGAAATACTTCGCTTCTTTGGACTATGTACACGAAGGTGACTTGTTTCGTGAATTTGAGACCGGACGCGGTTATGACAATGGCTTTGGCTACGACCGTATCAACATGCGTAGTAACTTGGACTTCAACATTACCAAGACTACGTTGTTTAAAGTAAGCCTTTCTGGTTCAAGCGGGCAGAATCAGAGGCCGTTCTATTATAGTAGTGCAACCAGCGGAACAGTTACCAAACGTGCTGGAGCATGGGCTGGTGTATACCGAACTCCGCCTGATATATTCCTTCCCCGTTACAGTGACGGTTCTTTAGGATTTTATCCATCCGATATCAATATGTACAATTCTGTAGATTTGATTGCTACTGGAGGTGACGCACAACATACTACTACGCGTATTACAACAGACTTTGTCTTAGAACAGAAATTGGATTTTATCACCAAGGGGCTAAGTTTCAGGGGCATGATTGCGTGGGATAATACGTTCGTTGAGGAAGACCGTGGCATTGAGGAACCACAGTCTAATAATGGTCCGAATCAGCGGCGTAAGTACATCGATCCAGATACAGGAGTTGTGACTTACCAATTCCCTTATGATAATAATAATCAATTTGACATGTATCCTATTTGGGATTGGGAGATTCAAGGAGGTAGCGTAGCCAACGGCTCCACCCGGCGTGACTTGACTTACCAGTTACAATTGAATTGGGCGCGCACTTTCGGCAAGCACAATGCTACGGCTATGGGACTTTTCAGCCGTCAGGAAAGAGCAACGGGTAGTGAGATTCCACACTATCGTGAGGATTGGGCTTTTCGTGTTACTTACGATTGGGCCAGCCGTTATTTCATAGAATACAATGGTGCTTATAATGGGTCGGAACAGTTTAGTGCAGACAATCGTTTTGCTTTCTTCAATTCTGGTGCCATTGGATGGATGATTAGTGAGGAGCCGTTTATGAAATTCTTACGCGAGAATAAAATTTTGGATATGATGAAAATCAGGGCTTCCTATGGTGAAATCGGCGATGATAATATCAGTGGCCGTTGGCTTTTTCAGGACCAATGGGCGTATAAGTCCAGTTGGCAAACTTACATGGATTCTTCCAGGAAAGGAGGGAAAAGCCCTTATAGCTGGTATCGGGAATCTGTAGTAGGAAATGAGGATGTGCATTGGGAAAAGGTGAGGAAAATAAATATCGGTATAGACTACTCGTTGTTCGATGGTTTGTTTGCCGGTTCGGTGGAAATATTCCGTGACAAACGTACGGATATTCTTATCAATGGCTCAGACCGTTCTGTTCCCTCTTACTATGGACAAGACCCAGCCACGGTCAATAAAGGCAAAGTGAATACGCATGGTTATGAATTGGAATTGCGTTTCAACAAGAAGTTGGAAAACGGTATGCGTTTTTGGGCGAACATGAGTATGACACACGCAGTGAATAAGGTGATTGTTAAGGATGACATGCCCCTGTTGCCAAGCTATCGCAAGGCGGCTGGGTATCCTATGGGACAAGGGCGCTACTACTTGGACAGGGGCTTTATTAATTCCTACGATGAATTATATGGCAGTCCGAAGCACGAATCGAATAATGACAGCCGTATTCCCGGAGACTATTATATAGTGGACTTCGATGGGAACGGCGTTATCAATCAAGATGACCAAGTTCCGTATGGTTATTCGGGAACTCCTCAAAACACTTATAATGCCACGGTAGGTTTTGAGTGGAAAGGCTTTAGTTGTTTCGCACAGTTCTATGGAGTGAATAATGTAAGCCGTGCCGTTCAGTTGGACTGCTTTACAAACCATTACAACGTAGTGTTCGATACGGGTACTTGGTGGGCAGAGACCGGTGATGCGGCAGACTTCGTAACACCCCGTTGGCTCAGTACGCCGGTAACCGCTTACAATGGCACACAATATTTGTATGATGCCTCGTTCATTCGTTTAAAGAATGTGGAAGTGTCTTACACGTTTAAAAATTCATGGACACGTATGTTAGGTATTTCCAACCTGAGACTTTATGTAAGCGGGAATAATTTATGGATGTGGTCACGTATGCCGGACGATCGTGAAGGTAATTTTACCGGGACAAGTGCTAATTATGGTGCTTACCCGATAATGAAACGTGTTAATTTTGGCATAAAATTCTCATTATAAATATAAAAGATAACACTATGAATATAAAAGTAAATAGAATATTGCTTCATTCCTTATGCTACCTTCTGATATTCTGTTTGTCGCTATCTTTGGGTGGATGTACAGATTATTTGGATAGAGATGTGGAATCTGTGGTATCAAGTGATGAAGCGTTCAAGAATTTCTTTAATTTTCAAGGATATATTGAAGAAATATATAACGCTATTCCTGACAAACAGAAATCAAACTCAGGTACGAGTGATTATAACTTTGGCGATGATGAAATACAGAACGTTAGTTATGGAGACAGTAAGATAACCAATCAATTTGATTTAGGCAATTTTAGATATTGGTTGGGAAACAGTCGTTCATGGTTATACAATTCAAGTGCGGATCCTACAGTGCTCAGTAGTCACAAATCTCGTTCGCAAGCCTTGTGGCAAAATGCCTGGTATTGTATCCGTAAGGTTAACATCGGTTTGGAAAACTTAGACAAGCTGATAGATGCGACCCAAGAGGAACGCGACTTGATAGAAGGTCAGCTCTATTTCTTCCGAGCTTGGTGGCACGAGGAAATGATGCAGTGGGTTGGCGGACTGCCCTACGTGGACAGGTCTTTCTCCGCTTCAGAAGAATTGAAACTACCCCGTCTTACTTATCAGGAATGTGCCGACCGCTGTGCGGCCGATTTTCGGAAAGCGGCCGATTTGTTGCCTATCAATTGGGATGATACGGAAGCCGGTAAGACCACGGTGGGTAAAAATGATATTCGTATCAATAAAATTATGGCATTGGGTTATTTAGGCAAGGTGTATCTTTGGGCTGCAAGTCCATTGATGGTGAACGGTGCCCAATTAGGAGGTACAAAAACGTATGATTATGATAAGGAATACGCGCGTAAGGCTGCGGAAGCTTTTGGAGAATTACTTTCGCTCGTAGAGGACGGGAGGACTCAGTACGCTTTGGCAGAGTTTAAATATGATGACATCTATAATCATACTAAAAGTAAATCAGCTTCTAACTGTTATACCGACGTATTCTATACGCTTAATCAAGGTTGGAAGTGGCCTGGTACGACAGAAGCCATTTTCAGAGGAACAGAAACCGGTTCTAACACCAGTTTGTGGAACTTCGTAACCCAGTATGGGCCCAAAATGAACGGACTGGGCGTGAGAGGTAACAATATAAAAATGGCGACAGCCAACTATGTCAACTTTTATGGCATGGCCAATGGCCTGCCTTTGGATGATCCGAATTCAGGTTTTGACCCGGAATACCCGTTTAAAGGTCGTGACCCTCGTTTTTATCATGATTTTATGTTCGATGGTTTCCGCTATTTGAATAAGGTATTGACCGAAGGTGATGCGGATTATGATTTAAGATATTGTACTCTCTATACAGGAGGCATTATGAGAGATGTGATAGATGGAAGCCGCACGGGATATTTTATCCATAAATTAGTTCCACATACAGCCAACAAACATGACTTGGCTTATACGGATGCACAGGCGTTCCAAAGTTACGTGCCTTATATGCGTTTGGCGGATATCTACTTGATGTATGCTGAAGCCGGTGCGGCTATCGGCGGGGCTTCTTACAAATCTTCTAACTTCGACAAGACTGCGGAAGATGCCATTAATGTCATACGTGATCGTTGTGGCGCTGGTCATGTGGGAGCGGCTTATGTAAGTGATCCTCAAAAATTCATGGACGAAGTGCGCCGTGAGCGTGCCGTAGAGTTGTCTTATGAAGGTTTCCGTTTCAATGACCTTCAGCGTTGGTTGCTTTTGACGGAATATCCTTATAATATCAAGACTTCGCAGGAGTTCGACCGACTGGAAGATGATGAGTTTTTCGAGACAAACGATCCTCGTAACGCCCGTGTAGCCAACTGGAGGGAAGAGATTATTTTGACGCGTATCTACGGTACTAAGCATTATTGGCTTCCGTTGCCCGACAAGGATGTGTATCTTTATCCTGAGTTTCCACAAAATCCGGGTTGGTAATAGAAGAATTAACCTCTAAAACAATTTAAAAATGAAACTTATATATAAAAAGCTCTTTTTGTTTGCTTGGCTCTTAGGATCAGTCTGGACTTTTGCTGATGCGCAAAGTGTGGAAGAATCTATGACAGATTCATTATCAGAGTATAGTGAACCAATACAAGTCGCTTATCGTAAAGTGGCTTATAGAGATTTGTTGGGTGGCGTATCATCGGTGAACACGGCGGATTTGATGAAAAAGAACTATCATACCGGCACATTAGACAATATGCAGGCTTTTGTAGGGGGCTGGAATGGTAGTCTTCTTTGGGGATTGGATGAGTATTTGTCGATAGTAGATGGTACACCACGTGAGTTCGACACGCTAAAACCGGACGAAATAGAAAGTATCACCTTCCTGAAAGGTGCGCAGGCTGTGGTGCTTTACGGTAGCCGGGCGGCCAAAGGCGCTATCTTGGTTACGACCAAACGTGGAAAAGTTTCTCCGCTCACTTTAGATGTCAGGGCAAATACTGGTTGGAATGTGGCGAAAGCCTATCCTGAGTATTTGGGTTCCGCCGAATACATGACTCTTTATAACGAAGCCCTTGCCAATGACGGATTGCAACCCAAGTACACCGCAAATGAAATCTATTATTCAAGTACGGGTCTTAATCCTTACCGTTATCCCAATGTAGATTTCTATTCTTCGGATTACATTAAGAAAGCTTATAATCGGTCAGATATTACAGCGGAACTTACCGCCGGGAGTGAGCGTGCGCGTTTTTATGCCAACATCAGCTATTATAATGTGGGTAGCCAAATGAACTTCGGTCAAGGTAAGTATAATCGCAATGACCGTTTTAGTGTGCGCGGTAATGTGGATGTCGATATCAGCGATGTAGTGTCGGCTTATGTGAACTCCAATGTATCCTTCTATAATTCTAGAGGAACGGTAGGTGGCAATTATTGGGATTTAGCTTCCACCTTCCGTCCTAATCGGGTGGCGCCATTGATTCCGCTCAGTATGATTGATCCTAATGCGACGTCAGTCTGGGAGTTATTGAAAACTTCCAGTAATATCATTGATGGGAAGTATTTTTTAGCAGGCACGCAGAACGATTTGACCAACGTGTTCGCTGATTATTATGCGGCGGGGAAAAGTACTACAACTAAGCGCAACTTGCAATTTGACGCGGGTGTCAATATTGATTTGGAAAAGGTTCTAAAAGGACTTTCTTTCCATGCGCAATTTTCCATGGATTACGCGACATCTTATAACACGAAGTACGATAACGAGTATGCCACTTTTATTCCCGTATGGGCTGATTTCAACGGGCAGGATGTCATTGTCGACATGACAAAGAGCGACACAAACGATGAGAAAACCGGTACGCAAACGATTAGCAGCAGTGTCTCGGATCGTACCATTTCCATGAATGCCCATTTGGATTACAACCGCTTGTTCGGTACTGCCCATCAGTTGGATGCCATGCTCTTGGTAAGTGGTTTCCAGCAGACTTTTTCCGGGGAATATCACCGCACGTGCAATGCGAACCTTGGCTTGTTGGCTTCTTATAATTATAAGCATAAGTATTATGCTGAGTTTAGTGGCTCGGTCATTCATTCTGCCCGGTTGGCAGAGGGGCATCGGAATGCCTTTTCGCCTTCATTCACTTTAGGGTGGAATTTAGCTGAAGAAGATTTCTTAAAGAATTCAATTCTCGACGAGCTGATGATTAGTGCAAGCGGCAGTATCCTGCATACGGACTTGGGATTGGATTACTATATGTATAAAGGTGGTTATACGATGGATGGTGCCGGTTGGGGGTGGTATGACGGCGGAGGCCTGAATACTAGCAGTACCGTACGTGGTTCCAATGACGACCTTACGTTCTTGAAGCGCAAAGAACTTTCCGCTAATATCCGTGCGTCTTTGTGGAAAAGGACGCTCACGGCAGATGTGTCGTTCTTTGTAAATTCCATGGAAGGTGGTATTATTACGGCCGAAAATCTGTTCCCGAGCTATTTTAACTATTCCGATACACAGACATTGTTGCCGTATATTAATTATAACAATGACCGTCGGATAGGATTTGACTTCTCGTTAAATTTCAAAAAACGCTTGGGAGAAGTGGATTTCTCGATGGGTGTTAATGGTACTTATTATACGACCAAGGCGACTCAACGTGATGACAGCAACTATGAATTTGCCTATCAGTATCGGGAAGGGAAGGATATCAATCCTATTTGGGGGTATGAGTGCCTCGGCTTTTTCCAAAGCGATGAAGAAGTGGCTAATTCTCCTTCACAAACAGCACTTGGTGGCGGTGTGCCCAAGCCCGGTGATTTAAAATACAAAGATCAGAATGGTGATAATATTATTGATTCCAAAGATCAAATCGCATTGGGACGATTCAGCTCACCTTTTGCTATGGGTATCAATCTGACAGCTAAATATAAGAATTTTACGTTGTTTGTACTTGGTACAGGTAGCTTGGGTGGAGAGAATCTTAAAAAGAGTGATTACTATTGGATTTCCGGAGAAGAGAAGTATTCTAAAGTTGTCCGCGGACGTTGGACGCCGGAAACGGCCGAAACTGCTACCTATCCTCGTCTGACTACGGGCAATGGCAATAATAACTTTACCAATTCCGATTTTTGGATGTATAAGACCAACCGTTTTGATTTGGCCAAGATTCAACTTACATATGATTTCCCGGCTAAGATGTTACGCGGTAAATTGATAAATGCCCTCTCCATCTATGCAAGTGGAGCGAATTTATTGACTATATCTAAAGAACGTGAGCACTTGGAAACCAATGTGGGCTCGGCACCCCAAACTCGTTTTTATAATTTAGGTGTGAAAGTTGCTTTCTAATTATTTAAACAGATTAATATGGATATGAAGAAATTACTTATAAAGATTTTACTCTGCATGCCATTGCTTACCGCCTGTGAGGACATGTTTGAGCCGGAATTGGAAAATATTTATGATGAAGACTTGATGCATACACAGCCTTCGTTTGCTCAAAGCATTTTAGGGCAGGCTTATGCGTTGTTGCCTTATACGACCGCGCCTCAAAGCGATTTGGCTACAGACGATGCTGTCTCAAATGACATTAATAACAATTACCTGAAGATGGCGACAGGAAGCTGGGCGTCCAACAATGATCCGTTGTCACGATGGAAAAAACATTATTATGCCATTCAAAACATCAATCTGGTGTTAGAACATTGTGACCGGATTACGTGGGCGGAAGATGAATCGGCCAATAAGATGTTTAACATGCATTATAAAGGTGAATGTTACGCTATGCGGGCTTTGCATACTTTCTTTTTGTTGCAGACACACGCCGGGCGTACGAATGACGGTCAATTGATGGGAGTCCCTTTGCATTTGGCTTCTGAGAACGCCAGTTCGGATTTCAACCAGCCGCGTGATAGCTATCAAAAATGCGTGGATCAGATTCTTGCTGATATGGATGTGGCTATGGAACTTCTTCCTTTAGATTTTGGCGATGCGACTTCTATAAGTGAAGTTCCATCAAAATATGTACAAGCCGGTACTACTGTGGAGGCCTACAACCGTGCCTTTGGGCAACACATGAAAGGAAGGATCAGCGGGCGTATCATTGAAGCGGTACGGGCGCAATTGATGTTGCTTTCTGCCAGTCCGGCTTTCAGTGGTGGCTCTGGAATTACATGGGAAGATGCTGCGGACAATGCAGCTATCGTATTGGATCGTATCGGTGGCGTTGCAGGAATGGATCCTACCGGCGGTACTTGGTACACGAACGTGGATGACATTTCCAATCTTTCTGCTGGTGAAAATCCTGCCGAGATACTTTGGCGTAGCCGGTTGAGCAACAACAATACCCGTGAGTCGGATAATTATCCACCCTCTATTTATGGGAAAGGCCGTGTGAATCCTACCCAAAATTTAGTGGATGCGTTTCCTATGGCAAACGGTTATCCGATTACTAGTCCGCAAAGTTCTTTTGACCCAAACCAACCTTATGAGAATCGTGACCCTAGACTTAAAACTTATATTTTGGTAAACGGAGAGACACAAGGGCACAATGATGCAGTGATTATTACGGGTACCTATGGAACGAATTTGGACAGGTTGAACGGAGAGAACGGCCAATCTACACGTACCGGTTATTATCTGCGCAAGCAGCTGCGCTCCGATATTAATCTTACTCCTAATTCAACCAGTACTGAACAACATTACACGGCCTATATCCGTTATACGGAAATATTCTTAGCTTATGCGGAGGCGGCCAATGAAGCATGGGGACCCACCGGGAAGGGTACGCACGGCTATTCCGCATACGACGTGATAAAAGCTATCCGCGCACGTGCCGGCGTAGGTACGTATAACGGCGACCCCTATTTAGAGAGCGTCGCGGGAAGTAAAGATCAAATGCGAGAACTAATTCGTAATGAACGACGTTTGGAACTTTGTTTCGAGAACTTCCGCTTTTGGGATTTGCGTCGATGGAAAGTAGACCTCGACAAATTGAACGAAACTGCCATGGGTATGGAAATAAGGAAAGTGGCTGAAGATGGCTCTCTGCTATATTTGCCGCTTGATGTTGAGAACCGTAATTATCAAGATTATATGTATTATGGCCCAATTCCTTATAGTGAGGTACAAAAATACAGTAATTTACAACAGAATGCAGGTTGGTAATTTTGATATTTTATGTAACATATAATAAATGAATGATATGAAAAAACTATTCAAGTTATTATCAATATTAGTTATGGGAGGATTAGTAACAATCATTTCCTCTTGCAAAAATGGAGACATTTCTTTTCCCGATTATGAAGGGGGCGTAACTGTTTATTTCCCGTATCAATATCCGGTACGTACAATCATGTTGGGGGAAGAGGAGTCTGATACTTCTCTTGACAAACAGCATAAATGTAAAATTATGGCTACGATGAGCGGGTCATACAGTGGACGTGATATTACATTAGAGATTGCTGTGGACAATACATTGTGTGACAATCTTTATTTTGAAGACGGAAATCCTGTGCTCCCTATGCCGGATGATTATTATGAATTGGCGGGTAACACAATTTCTTTTAACGGTGGTTTTCGGGGAGGAGTAGAAGTACAGCTTAGCGATAAATTTTTCGCCGATGAGGCTTCGTTGAAGAACACGTATGTAATACCTGTCGTCATTAAAAAACAAACTGGCGCAGACCAGATTCTTACTGGGAAGCCGATTATAGAAGGTGATACACCTCAGCGTCCTAATTCTGCATATTGGGATATACAGCCTATGGATTATGTGCTCTATTGTGTGAAGTACATCAATCCTTATCATGGCTATTTTTTACGCAGAGGCATAGATGTTATTACGGAAAATGGCCAAACAACCACGGAAGTGCGTCATGCAGAATCTGTGGAAGAAGATGAAATTTGTTCTACGACTACTAAGACGCTGAATTCCGTCATTTTCCCGATATCATTCAAGCATACGGATCAGGCAGGTACGCAAATCGATTTGTCATGTGATTTATTACTGACCTTCAACGACAAGGATGAATGTGTCATTACGTCTAATACCGAAGGGGTAACTGCAACAGGTACGGGTAAATATTTGAAGAAATCGGAGAAAAATGCTTGGGGTGGTAAAGACAGGGACGGGCTTTACTTGGATTATCAGGTGGATTTTGGCGTGAAGCAAGTTCAGACCAAAGATACATTAGTGTGGCAAAGGAATGGTGTCGTTCCGGAAGAGTTTAGTCCTCAATATATTGAATAATCAAATTATAGAAAAATGAAGAGCTATTATATTATTTCGGTTATGTTTTCTGTCCTTGCGCTTTTCTGCGCTTGCGCGGAAAATAATTTGGCAGATTTCAAGGCGGAGAAACCTGAGGATATTGCGAAATATGAATATCTGAATGAATATTCTACCTTGAGAACTTATATAGAAAATAGCACGAATTCTGCATTTAAGGTTGGCGCAGCTGTAAATGGGGAAGATTATACAGGTGGAGGCATCATTTACAGTTTGGTTAGCTCCAATTTTAATGAGATTACGTTTAAAGATGCGATGAGCCATTCGACTTGTGTGCAAAGCAGTGGCGAGATGGATTTCCAAACAGTGAAACAACTGTTGGAATCCACCCAAAACACGAATGTATCCGTTTTTGGTAATTCACTATGTAGCTATACTAATCAGAATGTGACTTATTTAAATAGCCTGTTGGCAGATAAACCGTTACCGGAAGAAGATGCACAGACATTGGCGGTTACTCGAGCGGCTGGCATGAGAAAGGTTTATTTGGTTAATACTGATTTTGAAAATGGTCTAACCGTGGAAGGCGGGTCATGGAGCGCATGGGGTGATGCCATTAAAAATCATGGGAACTATTGGAAAGTAGTAGATGGTGAAGGCTATGGCAATTCCAAAGGATATAGAATTGAAGTAGGTAGTGGATACACTTCGGCAACTAAGGGGCAGACAGTGGTTCAGTTCTCTCCGGAAATTCCAGCTGTAGAAAACACCACTTATTACTTGAACTTAAAAGTAAGAGCCAGCCGTAATTGCAATATAACTTCTGAGTTTAGAAAAAACGGAAGTTCAAGTGCAATTGGTAAATTCAGTCCCAGCATGGATGTTACGACCGAATGGCAGGAGTTTACAGTTTCTTGTCCGAGCGTATCCGGTAATATTTATCGTTTCTATTTAAATGTGGGAACCGTTGGAGGAACCATTTGGTTTGACGATATTTCGGTGTATTATGAAGTTCCGGGAGGTATCCCACAAACGCCGGAGGAAATGGCGGATACATTGACATGGGAGATGAATCAATGGATTGGAGGTATGATGGAAGCATGTGACGGAATGGTTACAGGCTGGAATGCGGTAAATGAGCCCTTGGCTACTGTAGATGAAGACGGAGATGGATTTTATGACTTGCGTTCGTCAACCAACGATGATTCTTCCTCTAATTTTTATTGGAAAGATTATTTGGGAGAAGATTATCCTCGTTTAGTAATTGATTTGGCCCGGCAATATGGCTCTGCCGATATGAAGCTTTATATTAACGAATCGGATTTGACTTCTGATGTAGAAAAATTGAATAGCTTGATTCATTGGATAAACCAATGGGAAAGTGATGGTAAAACGAGGATAGACGGCATTGGCATGTCTATGCATTTGTCGTTCATGACGGATGATTCCGCACAGCGAAAACAGGAAGAAAACATTAAAAATGCTTTTACACAACTGGCCGCTACGGGGAAGCTAATCCGTATCTCAGAGTTGGATATGAACATGGTGGATGCTTCTGGTGCGGAAATTTCTATTCAGAATATGACGTTTGAACAAGAAAGGCTGATGGCCGATTTTTATGCTTTCATCCTTTCTACGTATGGGGAGCTTGTCCCGGCGGACCAACAAGGTGGCATTACCCAGTGGACAATAGTCAGCAGCGCAAATGTACCTAACGGCTTATGGTCTGAAGACTATAGACGACAACCTGCTTATGCCGGCTTTGTCGAAGGCTTACAAACGATTTTAGGATTTTAATTTGTTTCATTTAGATTAATTTTAAAGAGAGGGAGTAGTAGGATATTTTGTAATTCTTTGCTAAGCCCTCTTTTTTGTTTTTATTAAAATGTTTATGGATGTTTTAGATTATATCCGTCGGGAAGTTTCGTTTTTAATTCTGTGTGTATGTTCTTGGGGTATGTTGTCGGGCTTTTATGCTTGTTCGGATGATGTTCAAGAAGAAACCCCGCTTCAAGTTAGTAAGACTAATTTATTCTTTGGTCCGGCAACCGCTTCACAGGATGTTACGGTATCTTCACCTGGAGATTGGACTGCCAAGGTGATGCAAGGCTCGGATTGGTGTAGTTGTGTTCAACAATCTGCCACACTTCGGATAATAGTAGAGGATAATAACACGGGAGAAAAGCGTACGGCAAAAATCCAGATATCATGTGGTGCACAGCAGGTTAATTTGGAAGTTGAGCAGGAAAGCGTAGACCCCAAGTTGGAGATATCGGGTAACGCCTTGCAGTTCCAAGTTGCAGGCGGCGTGCAGGAAGTGAAGGTTACAGCCAATGTGGATTGGACGGCCCAAGTCGTTACCGCCATGACGGATTGGGTGACTTGCAACGTGAAGGAAGGAACGGATGACGTGTTGTTAATTACTGTAAAGTCCAATCCCACTACTCGTAAGCGGGTGGCTATGATTCGTGTCACGGCTTCTGCTCTTACGGAAGAAATCACTATTTCCCAAGACTTCGCTACGTCTTCCATTATTTATCCTCAAATAGAAACCAGTTTCAACATTGCGTTATTGGAGGATACCTATGGAACGACCTTGCCTGATTTCAGCCATGTTGGTTATATGGGAAGTGAGATTGAGATTCCCAATGTGCCAGTTGTAAGGACACTGACCTCGCCGGGCGAGAATGAAGACGCCACGGCTATCATACAGCGGGCTATCGATGAAGTATCCTCCATGCCTCTATCGGGCGACTTCCGAGGTGCCATCTTGTTGAAAAGCGGAACTTATAGGATTCAAAATGAATTACACATTAACGCCAGTGGTGTGGTTCTTCGGGGCGAAGGTGCTGGCGAAGGCGGAACTAAACTCGTTGCGGCAGGTGTCAAAGGCGGTGAAAAGGCCCATCATCGACTAATACAGATTGCGGGCACTGGGCAATTATCTCCTTCACAGCCCACTTTCTATAACGTAAAAGATGAATATGTGCCCGTTGGTCGTTTTTGGATTACTGTGGATAATGCCGCAGAGTTTCATGAAGGCGACCATGTGACGATTTACCGTCCGGGTACGGACAATTGGATTCACGATTTAAAGATGGACCAGATTTATAGTTCAGGCGATGATGGAGGTTCCAATTGGACTGCCTCCGGGTACAATCTTGATTGCGAACGTGTCATAACAAGGATTATAGGCGATACGTTACATTTTGATAATCCTGTGTTGATGTCCATGGAGGACAAGTATGGTGGGGGGGCTGTGTTTAAGTCCAGTTTTACAGGGCGTATCAGTCATTGCGGCGTGGAAGACATGCAAATAGTAAGTGAGTTTGATGAGAACAAGAAAGATCCTTCCGGCTACTATAATGACGAGAACCATAGTTGGACCGCCATTGATATTACTAAGACGGAACATAGTTGGATACGTGGTGTCACTTCGCGCTATTTTGCCTATGGACTGGCAGAGATTAGAAATAAATCTTTGTTCATCACGGTGGAAAACTGCCAATGCTTGGATGGCGTAGCCAAACGCGAAGGTGGACGTCTCTATTCATTCCTGATAGCGGACGCATCAGCTTGCTTGGTGCGCAACTGTGAGACATCCCATGGCCGTCATGACTGTGTGACTGGTTCCAAAGGTATAGGTCCCAATGTGTTTACGCATGTGAAAATACGTAATACTCATGGTGATACGGGGCCCCACCAACGTTGGAACGTAGGAACGTTATATGACAACATTGACAGCGATGGAGACATCTTGGTACAAGACCGTGGCGATTGGGGAACGGGGCACGGATGGGCAGGTGCCAATCAGTATTTATGGAATTGTACGGCAAAGCGCATTTGCGTGCAGAGTCCTTGGGTGTCAGCTAAGAACTACAGCATAGGCAGTAAGGGTACTAAAATTAGCGGCACCCACAATAACTCCGACCGTCCGGACGGTGTTTGGATAGAACAGGGTAAAACGGTATCTCCCGCTTCGTTGTTCGAAGCTCAGTTGAATTTGCGTATTAGTGAGGGGCGATTGTATCATGTGGGCGGTCATTAGAGTCCGAAAACTCAGTTATAAAAGCCAGCAAGCTGTCTTTGCAAAGTAAGTAAGCTGTCTTGGTAAAGTCAGCAAGCTGCGTTGGCAAACCAGTACTACTGCCTTTTTAACACGAGTACGTCTACAAAGTCAGTAAGATATTAGAAATCGAACTTGTCTGTTTCTCTGTAATTGTTTATTGCAACCGGCTTTTCGGACTGACCCATAATACTTGGGTAGGCAACCAATGATGTTGTGTGACTTCATCTGATATTCAAAAGAGGATTATCCTATATCGCGGAGAGGATAATCCTCTTTTGAAAATAGGATAATCCTCTCCAACGGGGTAGCTGGTTTCACCTACAACGTTATCAGCTCAACAAGCCCTTGGCGGATTTTCCGCACTTTCTGATTGACTTCCTTGTTGTATTGCACACCACCATCTTTAAACAAGTCTTTATAACGGCATTTGCTAATCTTGTACTTAAGGTCATTCTCATTTCCTGTAATGTTAACTCCAAAATCGATAGGAATAGGAGATTTCAGTATATCGACATGATAATCATAAGTCATGTCAATACCATGCGTACCACCGACGATTGCCCGGTAGCGATCCCACTCAAGGGAGAACGGAATGACCTCTATCTTCCCGTCATTCATCACGATATTGGTGGCTAATTGCCTGAGTACTCTATCTTTCTTGTTTCTGAACCGGAATCGCTTGGCAATCTCTTGAAAGGTCTTGTTGTCAAAAAACTCCAGCTTCTGTCCACTGAAAGAGCACACCGCTTTCGTACTCGTCAATACGGGCAACATCTGAGAATCCAGCTGTGTATAAGCTGTAATGTGACAATTCGCAAGTCCATCCATTGATTTTGTCAACGGAAGCATGGTCGCTATTGTCGGAATAACCGTGTGCATCTGCGCGACTAAAATATCTTTGAAGTCCGCGTCAAAGACTGTCTTAATGTCTCCGCGTTTGCGGCTGTCATACAGCAAACGAATCGACGCTTTTCCCAAATTGGTTCGAGTGGACAAATCGGCCAACGCTTTCTGATCCTTCAAAAAGATATTTCCTTTAACTTGTTGCAGGATTACCTCCTTATAGTTGCTTTCATTGATATCCAAAACAATATCTAAAGAAAGATTCTTCGGAATATAGACGCTCCGGTCAGTGATTTTCGTTTCCGCTTTATGAATATTTTGTATCTTTTGCTCGAAATTGTCGATGGTCAAGTCCTGCACTGCTCTTGCTACTTTCTTTTGAGTAGCCGCTTTCCCATATAAAAATGTTTGATTAAGTTCATCGTAATTGATGTATTGTGCAGACACTTGCAGAGAACCAATCAGCTTTTTTGTCCGGGAATCAATAGCTAATGCTCCCGACAGCATACAATCTGATTCCCCTGCCCTGATTTCAAACCGGTTCAGCGTAAAGCGGTCGTTTTGAAAATGGAGAAAGCCTTGCCGCACATCCAACTTCAATGGGAATTTGGCCGTATAAAGTTGCGAGTTCTTCAACTCTACAATCCCCTTAATATCCCATTTGCCTGTTTGGGCAGAAGAAGGCCTCCATTCTGATATAAGGCTACTATTCCTCAAGACTGCAGCGTCCTGCCGTTCCGTATCCACATATTTAATCGTGTTAGCTTTTACAAACAAACCTCGTTCTTCCTTTTGAGGATTACCCGAAACAGCCTTGCTTCCCGCATGGATTTCGATATTGTCCCCTGTAATCCATTGGCTTTTGTTCGTTTTGGCACGCAGGCTGGCGCAATCAATGTGAGCCGTAATGGGCTGTACGGCCGCATCCCGACTTTTGGCTAAGACCGTATTAGAGCGGACATGAAGTTGGGAGAGATTAATATTTACAGCCTGTTTGTACACAATGTTGAGCGTATCAATATCAAATTCACCGCTCAGCACCTCATCTCCGGCAATGAAATCGCTCTTGTTCTTTCGGTTGCCAATGTTAATGTTGACGTTGGTAGTGAACAAATTCAGCCTTGCTTTTTCATTGCTGGCCGTAATCTTGTCTGCCAAGAAATCTCCTTGTATTTTGACATGTTGAAACTTCTGCTTCACCAAATCATCCCATAAAAACGCGCAAGCCATATCCATCTTAATTTCACCCTCCATCTCCGTCGTATTCTTGGGCAAGAATTCCTTGCTGAGTCGGTTGAGATTTAAATGTCCTGAAATGTCAGCAGCCACAAAAGGAGCGGTTAACGGATTGGAAATCATACACCGCATATCTACATTACTGCCTAATCCTTCCGCCTTCAAGTTGTCTATGGCAAGGAAAGACGAGTCTGAATCACTATTCAAATGATTGAACCGGAGTTGGAGGCTCAGTTTGTCTATTCCGTAAGGCATATCCTTGCGCACCAAGGTCCCTTCTTGAATGAATCCGGCCAGTTTGATGTCCGGCACAATACTGTCGACCATGGTACCTTTGACACTACCGTCCAAGGCAATTTTCCCTTCAATCTCATAATTCTTACACTGAGCCATAAGCTCTTCTGGAAGAAAATCCATCAAATCCTGTAAATTAACAGCCATCAGACCGAATTTTACATCCACAAACGGAGCTTTCCCTTTCTCTGTTTTTTTTATGGCGCCGTCGAGCGAGAAAGGAAAACCGTTGACGTTAAATTTTGCGCCTTCTAAAGTGACTGATTTAAAGCGGTTCGTTGTCGTACAATGTGAGTTAAACGTCAGTGACAGATTTTTATTGGATACTAACTTCAGGTTTGAGGTGATTCTTGGTATTTGTAACACGACATCCAAGTCTGCCGTTTGTGCGTCAAGTTCCCCGGTCACTTCCGCATTGGCTTGCGACAGGTCCCAACGATGTCCCTTTTTGCTCTGATAAGAAAGAGTGCCTTCATGTACTTTTACCCGATTGATTTGCAGACGAACCTTTTGTCCGCTTCCTTGCTTCTTTGGCTTGGCAATCGGAAGAAGGCGTCTACCACTCACATAGCAGACCTCCGGTTCATAAACCTGAATGTTATTGATGTTGATTTCCCGGTTTTTCAACAATCCGGCAAGTTGCAGGCTACTCGTAATCCGTTCAAACGTCCCGGAGAGGGCATATTTGACGGAATCGCCCGACTCTGCCGTTGGCAGCTTAACTTCCCCCTTCTTAATGGAAATTGAAACAGTGGGCCACGTATCCCAATAACTTAATTCAATTGATTGGCAATCGAACTGAAGATTGGTTCGTTCGTTTAGTTCTTGTTTTACCAACCTTGTAAGCTGCTCCGGAGTCAGATAAAATGTCTTTATGGCCCAAAAGGAAATCGCAGATAACAGAACGATACCCAATGCAATGGAAAAAACCGAGATAAATGTAATTTTCAAGTATTTCATAATCCGCACATTTATTGGGCAAAAATAATAATTTTCCGAGAAACTTCGACAATGGGACGCAAAGAAAAAGGCACACAAAATCTCAATCCAGCTTAAAACGCCAAGCGCAACAGCATTCCGCATCGGTCACATCGGGGAAACAACTGATGCAGTCGCACGTGATACGGTCATCAATCGTACGCGCGAATCCTGCATATTCAATCTCTCCTACCGGCTTACAGGGGTGGAGCGGCATCTGTTTCCGTTCTCGGGCACGTTGCACCCGGCATTCCCTTGTTCGGTAAACAAATGATTTTTTGTCATTGGCCCAAATAATGTCTGCTTCATTCAGATTCGCATAGAACCGCAATTGCAAAGCGAGGGCAAGTCCCTCAAGCCCTGCGTGTTCGGGAAGTTCCAAGAATTGTTTGATGCGTTTGGCTTCTATTACAGTAAATTGCCTCCAAGCTTCTGCATCATGGCGCATAGCCTCATCCATTCCGGATGTACGTTCAACTGACTGAAACCAAACTCCATCCATTGCCAGCCAGTTCTTGGAATAGTCTTCAATAAGCTGAATCAATCTTTCTTTAGAAAGAGTCTGCAAATATTCATTCTTCATTTCTGTCACACTCCTCAAAATTCTATCGAAAATAAAAAAAGGCTTAACTCTCTACGAATTAAGCCTTGTACACTGTCGGAATGAGGCGACTCGAACGCCCGACCCCTACGTCCCGAACGTAGTGCGCTACCAACTGCGCTACATTCCGATAGCCTTTCAGGATTGTGGTGCCACCAGGAATCGAACCGGGGACACAAGGATTTTCAGTCCTTTGCTCTACCAACTGAGCTATGGCACCAATTGTTTTTTATTGATTGCGGGTGCAAAGGTAATGCTTTTTTTTTGATACTACAAGATTTTCAGTCGGAAAAATAAATAAAAAGACGCCTTTCGAGTAAAAAGACGTCTTTTCTATCTATCCGAATCGGGTTATTGTCAGTCAATATTCGGGTTAATGCTGTGCCATTGGTCAACGGGAGGAAGTACGCCCATAGCGATAACTTCGTCACGCAACGAGCAGAGGTGCCCGTAGCTCTTCTTCAAGTCTTCCATTTCTTCGGGAGTGCCTACAACCTCTTCGTAAGCGCAACCATTCTTCGTAATGGTTACTTCCATAGCCATCATGATGTGGTCGAAGCCCTTGAATGAGCAATAACGGCCTGCAGGCCAGTTGAACGGCTTGCCACCCATAGCTGCGGCAATCATCTCGATGGAAACGTATGCCGGGCTTTGGAAAGATGAACGGCCGCGCAGGGCGATGATGTTAGAACCGCCTTTAATTACCTTCTGCTGAATTTCAGCCCATTGTTCCTTAGTCAGCTCAGGAGTGCCGATGATGTCAGTCAGAGGCTTGCCGTCTACAGTTGCGGTAGAAGCGAATACAGCCATCTGTTCGCCGTGTCCGCCATAAGTGCGGCAATTCTGTATTTTGTCGGGGCTCATGTTGAAGTGCTTAGCCAGTTCGCTGCGCAAGCGAGTACTATCCAAACCTGCCAACGTTGTAACTTGAGAAGGTTTCAAACCTGAATACAACAATGTAATCAGACCGGTGATGTCAGCAGGATTGAAGATGACAACAACGTGCTTTACATCCGGGCAATATGCCTTCAGGTTTTTACCGAACTCTTCAGCGATGGCGGCGTTTCCTTTCAACAAGTCTTCACGGGTCATGCCAGCTTTGCGGGCTGCGCCACCTGAAGATACTACATATTTAGCACCGGTCAACGCCTCCTTAATATCCGAAGTGAAAGTCAGGTTCAGTCCCTCGAAACCACAGTGGAAGATTTCTTCAGCCACACCTTCCAAACCTTGTGCGTACGGGTCGTACAAACAGATGTTAGGAGTCAGGCGCATCATGATGGCTGTTTGAGCCATGTTTGAACCAATCATACCGGCTGCGCCGACGATTGTCAGTTTTTCATTTGTAAGAAATTCCATAATCTTATTTTATTTAAAGGTGAATAAAATGTCTTTATTCTGTTTCGCACTGCAAAGATAGCATTTTTCTCCGACACTTGTTCATATAAAAAGTTATCTTTTAGATTGAAATGTTATTGCGATTCCTTATCTTTGCCGAAAAAGTGTTTTTATGGAGATAAGTTTAGGTAAATTCAACACGTTGCGGGTAGTGAAAGAGGTGGATTTCGGCATGTACCTTGACGGAGGAGTGGAAGGCGAGATTCTGCTTCCCAAACGCTATGTGCCGCAAGGCTGTAAGCCGGGAGACGAATTGCGCGTATTTATATACTTGGACCAAGAGGAACGATTGATAGCCACCACGCAGACACCGCTGGCTCAGGTAGGAGAGTTCGCCTGTCTGGAAGTGGCATGGGTCAACCAATACGGGGCATTCTTGAACTGGGGACTGATGAAAGACCTGTTTGTGCCTTTCCGCGAACAAAAGACCCCGATGGAAGTAGGAAGGAAATACATCGTCCATGTGCATTTGGATGAGGATAGTTACCGAATTGCTGCTTCGGCTAAAGTGGAATATTACTTGTCGAAAGGAAAACCGACATACGAACCGGGACAGGAAGTAGATGCGCTCATTTGGCAAAAAACCGATTTGGGCTACAAGGCAATTGTGGACAACAATTATGCCGGATTGCTGTACGAAAGCGAGGTTTTCCAACAACTTTATGCGGGAATGAAAGTCAAGGCA
This sequence comes from uncultured Bacteroides sp., assembly GCA_949300425.1. Classification (GTDB taxonomy): domain Bacteria; phylum Bacteroidota; class Bacteroidia; order Bacteroidales; family Bacteroidaceae; genus Bacteroides. The sequence continues at coordinate 67,724 of CASGED010000015.1, read as the reverse complement.
TACATCAAGCAAGTGCGTGAAGACGGCAAGATTGACCTCGTCTTGCAAAAGCTGGGGCAAGCCAAGGTGGTAGATTTCTCCTCTACCTTATTGGAATATATACGCGGCAACGGCGGGCGCACTCATCTGAATGACAAGAGTCCCGCCGAAGAGATTTATGCCTTGTTCGGCGTAAGCAAGAAGACGTTCAAGAGAGCTGTGGGCGATTTATATAAGAAACGGCTGATTACGTTGCAGGAGAACGGTATCAAGCTGACGTAACATATAGGTGTTTTCATCCTGCTCATTCGTACCATTCACTTTGATTATCGGATATTAAACACATCAGATAATCTCTATTCCTTGCTCCTTGCACAATTGCAGTCCCAGGTCTTTCAGACGGAACTTCTGAATCTTGCCACTGCCTGTCATGGGGAACTCTTTAACAAAGAAGATATATTTCGGTATCTTATAGCGTGAGATTTTGCCCATACAGAAATCGCGCACATCGCTCTCGTGCAAATCGGCTCCTTCGTGCAGGATGATGAAAGCACCCACGGCTTCGCCATACTTCTTGGAAGGAATGCCCGCCACTTGTACGTCTTTCACTCCGGGAAGCTGATAGAGGAATTCTTCTATCTCCCGTGGATAAATATTTTCTCCTCCACGGATAATCATGTCCTTGATGCGGCCCGTAATACGATAATAACCATTCTCATCCTTCACGCCCAAGTCGCCCGAATGGCAAAATCCGTCCTTGTCAATGACTTCGGCCGTGGCTTCCGGATTGTTGTAATAGCCTTTCATCACATTATATCCCCGGCAACACATCTCGCCTTGCACGCCTACCGGACATTCCTTACCCGTTTCGGGGTCAATCACACGCACTTCAGTATGTTCAAAGTCACGCCCGACGGTTGTATAACGCGCTTCTGCAGGGTCGTCTATGCGGGAATGGGTCATGCCGGGTGAAGTCTCGGTCAAGCCATATACGCTGGTCACTTTCATGAACATCTTTTCCTCCACCCGCTTCATCAGCTCAACGGGACAAAGAGAACCTGCCATAATGCCCGTGCGCAAGCTGGACATATCGAACATATCGAACATGGGATGGTTTAATTCGGCAATGAACATGGTAGGCACGCCATAGAGAGCCGTACAACGTTCTTTATGGACAGACGCCAATACAACAAGCGGGTCGAAACGCTCCACCATCACCTCCGTACATCCGTGAGTCAGGCAATTCATCGTAGCCAGCACCACACCGAAGCAATGGAACAAAGGCACACAAACACACAGTTTGTCGTCTTGTGTAAACTTCATGTGCTCACCGGTCAGGAAACCATTATTGGCTATGTTGTAGTGAGTCAGCATGACGCCTTTGGGAAAGCCCGTTGTACCACTGGTATATTGCATGTTCACTACATCGTGGCAAGTGACTTGTGACTTCAACTCATTCAAGCGGCTGTCATCAATGTTTTCTCCTAACAATAACAATTCGGACGTATTATACATGCCACGGTGTTTCTCCTGACCTACATATACTACATTCTTCATGCGTGGGAAACGTTCGCTCTTCAAGTGTCCGCGTTGGCAAGTGCGAAGTTCCGGCAACATCTGGTAAGTCATCTGCACAAAGTCGCTGTCCTTTTCACCATTGACAATACAAAGCGTATGCATGTCCGAGTTTTTGCAAAGATACTCCAATTCGGCCTGCTTGTAGTTGGTATTCACGGTGACATATACGGCCCCTATCTTTGCACAGGCGTAAAGCAACGTAAGCCAGTCCGGCACATTGGCCGCCCAAATGCCGACATGAGTGCCACGGGTTACACCGATGGAAATAAGTCCTTTAGCCATATCGTCTACACGATGGTTGAACTGGCTCCAAGTGAAGCGCAGGTTGCGGTCGGAGTAAACGATGTATTCTTTATCAGGAGTAGTTTCGGCCCAATGCTCCAACCATTGGCCGAGAGTTCGTTCGTAAAGCATATAATTACATTTGTTTTGAAGTTTTCCAGTAAAAGTCCGGCAAAGTCATGTTCTTGCCGTCAATTTGAAGTGACGCTTCTCGCTCCTGCTGTGCGGGTGAAGTCCACAAAACATTGTATTGCCCGTTATCCGCCAAACTTATCTGATAAATTCCGGGAGTCTTTATCTGAATTCCCACTCCTGTAGGGAGGGTCAAGCCTACAGGCTTGCGAGCGGCAATCCAGCAATTCCCGTCCTTCAAGGCTACAGCTTGCGTTGATTCGTCATTACATAAAACATTCACTTCTCCTTTATCAAAATCCGCAACTTTTTCACAATCCGCATCCGGCAATAGTACATATTGATAGGAAGCGTTACGCGGCTTCATGCCATGATTCAAGTAGAGTTGAGCCACGTTACCGCTCACATCCTTAGGAGGGTACATCTGCATGATGTCGTGCCACTGCCCTGTACGTTGTTCCGTAGAGGCCACAAGCCGCATTCCGTCTCCCCAGACAACATATCCCGTATTATGGTGGAAGAAACGAGCCTCTTCTTGCCCGTTAACAATCTTTTGACCGTCAACAGCCTTCCATTCCGTTCCATCCAGCATAAGCAAATCACCCCGTTTACGACATTGTTCGATAGCGGTGGTCACAGCCAGGGTACTGTCTGCTTTAATGCCTGTTCCCAAGCAGAATACGAATTTGTCGGTAAATATCCACGCTTTGCTTCCTTGTATGCCTGCACGGTTCAAATCCATGACAGTCATGCCTTGTTGTCCGTTCGACAAGCCACCTACAAAATCACTCTGATTACGTGCACGGCTTACCGGTATGGGAGCGTCTGTGTCAAACGAAGTTACACCGGGCAACTTGCGCCAATCCCACAATGGGAAAATGTCTAAGTATTCACGCCCGTCTTGATAGAGATAGGTAGCCCCATCGGCCGAGTAGAACCCTTTCATGTTGTCCCCATTCATGGTTTCGGTGCCTATAACCTGGCGGGAAGCCATCTTGACAGAAGCCATCCATGACGGTTGGCGGTGAACCGTATAATTAGAACAATAAAAATGTTTGTTGCCAATCAGTTTGTTGACAGGCGAATCTCCATAGTTTTCTTCGCATAAGGCTTTTGCCGTGGCATTGCAGGAGTCTGATTCTCCTCCGCCCAACTCGGCTACAGCGAAAGCTACGCCCAGAGCCTTGTGTATTTGGGACATCTGGAAAAACTGCCTTCCCAAAGCGCTGATATCCAAAGCACCCTTCCATAATACCCACCGATAACCTTTGTCGGCCAACTGACGCACAATTTCAAGCTGGTTGTCATCAAGCGCCAATGAAGTTCCGGCAAATATGCCTGAGTAAAAGCTCATGCTGGAAAGGAAAGAAAGTCCGTAATTACCGAATTGTTGTTGGGTGCCGTGCTGATGAAAACTCCAATCCGGCTGGATGCCTTCTTGTTGTCCCGTCACGATTTCCGAAGTGATTGTGTCCCGTGCCTGCTGCACCAAGTCTCTGTCATTTTGTAACAAAGCGCGCATCAGTACATTGCCTGCCAGCCAAACCTTATTTTGTCCGGTCATGCCAAAACGGGCGTTTTCCAGAACCTCAACGGCACCGGCTCTTTCTTCGGGAGTCAGTTCCTTCTCAAAGAGGAGACATGCGGTTCCCAATGTTTTAGGCACACCTATTTGGTTATACCACCAATTCAAGCATACAGGCTTATTGGCAAACCACCAGCCGAGCGCCTTATGTATCGTCTCTTCCACTTCGGGCGCATGATAATAGGGACTTCCTTTCGTACAATAAAGTTTGGTTAACTCCAATATACGTTCTGTATGAATGCGTGGTTCCCATCCCGAACGTTTTTTATCTTCGTAATTAATATCCGGCCACGTACCTTCATCTGTTTGAGAAGACAAGAACGTCTGTATGGTTTCCGGATTGGAAGGATAACGTTGGAACAATTCTACCACGACCTGGTCGGAACCTTTCCCTTCTGGCGACAAACTTGTCAATGCGGCATTCAGATGATATTTATCCGTTGCGGAAGGCAACAACATTTTAGCGTAGTTCTGTTTGATATACGCCAATTCTTCCTCAGGAGTAAGCGTGTTCCCGCATGCGGCGAACAACATCAAGACTCCTCCTATAATTACTTTACTTGCGATATGCATGGCAACATTCTTTTTTAATATTTATACGGGTGTGTAAATTACCGCTAATATTTTGGCGGCTTGTCCCTGATAAGCATGTACGTGGTGAGGAACGATAGAATCATAATAGATGGTATCGCCCGCTTCCAACAGAAAAGTATTCTTGCCGTAGCATATTTCCATTACTCCCTCCATTACCATGATGAATTCTTCGCCTTCATGCGATGAAAGCACAAACTCATTGTCCTGCGTGGGAGCCACATCAATGATAAACGGCTCCATGTGACGGTCGGCCTTCGCTTTGGCCAGCGAGTGATACTCCATGTGCTTGCGGCTCTGTATGGCATTGTTGGAGAAACTGATGGTGTCGCTGGCATCGGCTTTACGGCAAATAGCCGGACCCGTCTCATCCTGGTCGTCCAGAAAAGTACCCAAGCGCACGCCTAATACCCTGGCTATCTTGATAAGTGGCGCCAACGAAGGAAGGTCTATATTGTTCTCAATGCGTTCCACTTGCTCTATGGCCAATCCCGAACGTTCGGCCAACTCTTCCATACTAATGTTCTTACTTTCACGAAGCGACTTGATCTTCTCGCCTACAATCTTGCTTGTATCCATAAAACTTTCAGTTTTTCGTTTGATATTAGTTTTTCGTTCGCAAATGTAAGATAAACTTTTGCTTCTTGCAAAAATTCTAATTAGAAAACACACACAGAACCGCCAAGATATAGATAAAAGCTGTAAGCGTTCTATATCTCAGCGGTCCGCGGCCAACCGGAGCATGTACATGGAGCATGCTCCATAAAAAGACTCGATTTCTGCCCTGTCAGCGCATGCGTGTCAAAGCCTCCAGAAAGTAATAGTCGGCATACACCAAAGGGACGTCTATCTCACTTCCGTGAGGAATACTCCCCACCGAATGTTTTAGGATGAAATTGGCGTTCGTCCCCGCTTCCGCCAGGTATTCAGGCGAGGAAAGCGAGTTCAATATATGTTCCGCTTCCGTCCTGTACTTTTTCCCGGCCGGTACATAATCGGCCAATTCCAAGAAGGCGGAGGCGGTGATGGCGGCTGCCGAAGCGTCGCGGGGAATGACGGGATAGTCATGCGGATCGTAATCCCAATCGGGCGCATAACCCTCTTCGCCCGCATTGAAATCCCAATACGGAATGCCGTCTTCGGGCAGGCGGGGATGATTCAACCAAAAGTCGGCCGCACGCACGGCGACATCCAGGAAATCTTTCCGCCCGGTCTCGCGATAGGCCATGGTGAAACCATATATAGCCCACGCCTGACCACGCGCCCAAGCGGAATTATCCGTAAATCCCTGGCACGTAGCCCGATGTAATACAGCTCCCGTTTGCTCGTCGTAATCCACTACGTGATAGCAACTATAGTCCGGACGGAAATGGTTGCGGGCCGTGGTGGCGGCATGCGTGTTGGCCACGTGCGTAAAGAGAGTGTCGCCGGTGACTTTCGCGGCAAAATACAGCAGCTCCAGATTCATCATGTTGTCTATGATGACCGGATAGAACCATTCATCCTTTCCGTTCCATGCCTTACGGTAGTTCCACGACTCAATGCATCCGGTATGGGGATTGAAACGGGTACAAAGCGACCGTGCCGCTTCCACCAGTACTTCCTTATAATGTTCGTTCCCCGTCAGGCGATAAGCGTTGCCGAAACTGCAGTACATCAGGAAACCGATGTCATGATGGTTGGTGAGGGTTTTCAAAGGCTCTAACGCCTCGGTCCAGCGGGTAGCCGCTTGTTTCCATTTCTCCTCTCCCGTAAGTTCATACATATACCATAGGCAACCGGGGTAGAAACCTTCGGTCCAATCGTTACGGCGGGTCGTCACCAAACGTCCGTCCTTAGTGGTACGGGGAAACTGTGTCGAATCCGTTACCGTTTCCAGTTGAGCGGACAATTGCTGGTCAGCCCGGGCCAAGCTTTGCGCAAGCCGGTCCTTCATGGAAGGCCGGCATGCGCAAAGTGACAGGACAACTACAGCCAATGATATGAGTGATAAAGTTCTGTTCATTGTGCCTGGTTGTTAGATGGTTCATTCAAATACTTGTACCATAGGACGTCCTACCCATACCTGCGGCTGTTGCAGTCCGAAGACATAAGCGATGGTAGCCGCTACATCATACTGCATCATGCTTTCATGGAATTCCAATCCTTTTTTCACTCCCTTGCCGCAAATGATAAAAGGCGACTGCATCTCTTGCATGGTCTTTCCGCCATGACCTTTGTTAATGCCGCCATGGTCGGAAGTCAGGATGAAAATCGTCTCGTCAGCTATACCGGCATCCTTTACCGCCTGAACAATACGGGCTATGTAAGCGTCCAGCTCCTTCAGCTTGGCATAATATTCCGGCGTATCGTGCCCGATGGCATGTCCTACGTGGTCGGGTTCGTCAAAGCAAACGGCCAGCAAGTCCGGCTGTTTTTCTTTGATATACTTCTCGGCGGCACTGCACAAGGCTTCGGGTTGCAACTGTTCCCGATGGCTCAATGCCAATGTGTCCACCAAATATTTAATGCCGCCCCATTGGTGCAGGCAACCGATTTCAGCATGAGGACGGGCTTCACGCAGCAGCTGGAACACCGTAGGGAAAATGCCGTGCTCGTTCAGTACGCGCGATGGAAGTTCCGGCGTTTGAGAGCCCCATTCCGTGTACCCGTGCAGTTCGGGACCGGCTCCCATGAACATGCTTGCCCAGTTGACGGCACTGGACGAAGGCAGCACCGAACGTTTCTCCAACGTATAGGAACCGTCCGCCATCAACTGCTTGACGGTAGGCATCTCGGCCTTAGGCACGCTATAGGCGCCCCATCCGTCCAAGCCGATTAATACTACATGTTTGGCAATCGCCTTGTTTCCCGTCTTTTCTTGTGTTTGCTGTGCACACGAGGAAACCAACAGGCACATTCCGGAGAATGTCACCAGCAGCAAAGACTTCAGTCTATTCATAATTCAATATATAAAAAGTTAGTTCTAAATAAATTACCGCACTTCAGAAGAGGCGAGAGTTACCTTCAGCACATAGACCGGATATCGTTTCTTGTACACGCCCGGCGTGACATGGATCCCGTCGGCATCCTGTTCCCATTCTGCGGGTCGCCGCGAATCCAGGCATTCTACCGTAACCACCCGGTCCGACTGGCGGAACGCGGATAAGGTAAATGTGGATGCCGCTACATGGCGTACGATGACATACACCGTATTTCCCTTTTGCGTATAACGGAAATCTGGGATGATGTCTTGCGGGGTGCCGTCGTACACCGCGTCGTGGAACTCCTTATCCTCTTTTTTTTCCTGTACGGAGGGGTCGTAGTTCTCGCCATACGTGTGCCAAGGACGCGTGCCGTAAATGGCCTCTCCGTTCGTTTTCAACCATTGGTGAAACGCCTCCATCCCCGGACGGGTCAGGGTAGGGAAGCGTCCTTTCCCGTCCGGACCGATGTTCAGCAGCAGGTTGCCGCCCTTGCTCACGATGTCTGCCAAATGGCGTATCATGACATCCGGCTTTTTGTAAACGGTGTCATGCCGGTTGTAGCACCAGTTCTTGCCCATGGTCAGGCAGACTTCCCAAGGACGGTTGTCTATTTGGTTGGTTAACTTCTGCTCTACAATGCTGTAGTCACCCATGCCGTTCCCGATGCGGCTGTTGATGAGGCATTGCGGCTGCAAGGAATGAATCAGCTGCCTGATTTCACGGCTCATTTCCTTGGTCGTCAGTTCCGGCGTGTCAAACCACAGGAAGTCAATGCGCCCGTATTGCGTAAGCAGTTCCTTCAACTGCGGAATGACCTTCCTCTTCATGTAGGCGGGCAGTTGCTTGGCGTCTTCATCGGGATAATCCCACGTATTGCTTCGTCCTGCCTTCACCGGCCAGTTGGTCGGTACGTCCGGGTCTTCCCAATCGCGTCCCAACGAATAATAGAAACCGAATTTCAATCCTTCCTTCCGGCATGCCTCGGCCAGTTCCTTCATGGGATCTTTACCCCACGGGGTACATTTCACGATGTTGTAGTCGCTGCACTTGGAATCGTACATGGCAAAGCCGTCGTGATGCTTGGAAGTAATAATGACATAACGCATGCCCGCCCGGCGAGCGTCCTTCGCCCACTTACGGGCGTCGAACTCCGTCGGATTGAAATCATCGGCTATCCGCGCGTACTCCTTCAGCGGAATGCGTTCGTACAGCATGAAGTGTTCACTGCCTTCCGCGGGATGTCCTTTCCAATCGCCGGCGGTTTGCGAGTAGAGTCCCCAGTGCAGGAACAGTCCGAATTTGGCATCCCTGAACCAAGCCAAAGAGGTGGTATCAGCCGGTTGCGCATTGGCCACCGCTATCATCAGACAAGCCAGCAGGGCAAAGCCGGCACGTTTCAAAGTTAATTTTTTCATCCTATATACCATATTATATTATTATATTTATTATTATATTATTCTTTCACCCATACCCGCACGTAGTCAAAGTAGGCTTCGGAGAGCCAACTGTCGGACGGTTGTCCCTTAAAGTCTCCCTGGCCGCTGAATGTGGCGATGGTGGAAAGGTAAAGGTATTCGTCGACCACTTTTTCAGGCACCCAAATGCCATCGAACGTAGCTTTCAGCTCGCCGTCATAATAGACTTTGATGCCTTCCTCGTCCCACAACATACCCCAAGTGTGGTAACCTTCGAACACGCCCGGAGTGTCATACCGGAAATTCTTCTCCTGATGGTCGTCCGCATAGCCGTCGATGTGAATCGTTGTAATCAGTTCGTCCGTTACGTAGGCCGATTCAAAGATGTCTATTTCCGCACCGTCATTTCCCGTTCCGTCCACATTCCCCATCGTGGGACTTTGCAGCCAAAAAGCGGTCAGGACACTTTTCTTCATGTCCGCCAGCTTGATGCGCGCTTCCACGTACCCGTGGTGCATGTTATATTTGGTATAACTGTAGACTGACCCGCAATACATCACGTCGTCTCCTACCTTCTTGGCTTTAATGACCAGCGCGTCGTCTTTCTCTTCCACAGCTTCGGGCTTGAAGAACCACTCCGTGATGCCCAATGCCGGGCGCGAGCCTCTGGATTCGTCTTTCACAATCCATTTGTCAAAGTCAATCCGTCCGTCATTAAACTCATCGCTGAACTCCAGCTTCCAACCATCTCCTATCAAGTCGTTTTCCGGTTGCACACCTGCCGGTGTCGCCTTGTCTACAAATTTGCTGTCAACGTTCGTGCCAACCGCATCGGCATTATCGGAGCATGCCGCAAGCACAAAAGTACTAAATAGTAAATAACCTAATTTCTTCATGGTCTCTAAACTAATTAAATTAACTCATATCTATCGTTTGCAAACATAGTGCAAATAAAGGCTTTTTTCTCTCATAAAACTGATAATTGAATGAAAAATAGGTGCACAAATCGTCCGGCGAACGATTTGTGCACTAAAACGGACGATTTTACACGAATTCTATGCAGATTGTTTACAAAATCATGCCATTGGTTCCCATTGGTTATCAACATTTATAATCCTCTTGATTTCGGGACGGCCATCCATAGCCGCAAGTACTTCCTGCCGGGTATCGGGAAGGTTAGAAACATAAGGGCCGAATGTTTCTAACCTTCCCCCCGAATGTTAGTAACCTTCAGCCCCTGTGTTAGTAACCTGGCAACGCATGAAAAAAGGATTGCCGCTTTCATATCTATTCTTTTCACAGGAAGGCATTCATCTTTTATAAACAATCTATATTTACATATTGCGTAATGCGGGAGTGAGTTTTACTACTCAGTCAATACATAAAATACCAATATCGGCTTTTCGGCTTTCAAGTGTTCTTCAAATTCCGCATCCATCCGTTCAAAGCCATACTCTACAAGTTCTTCATAAGAAGAATAATCATCTAAGTAACTGATCAAAGAGCCTTGATAAGAGGCACAGGGAGGCAATAACATCTTATAAGCGTTGGTAGTACTGTTTACCCACAACTCACCCTTTTTCATCTGATATAAATAATACATAAAAAACTCACCCTCAGGAGCGGCAAAGGCCACATAGTCCTTACAGAACAAGGGCGTATTCACAAAAAAATTATATCCACCTTTGTCTATTGCCTCCCAGTCCTTTCGTAATTCGGTTGGGATTTTATGGGAGAAATCTACTTGTATTCGCCGGACAGAATCCTGCCCACAAAATAGAAAGAGATCATCTATCCCCAACGAACTGAACAATACCCCTTCAGAAGTCGGTGAGAAATAAGTCTTTTTGCCCAAAAACTCATAATCCTCTTTCTCATATTCTAAATATTTTCTGACTGTATGTAACGTACTGTCCGTCACAAAAATCTTATACCGGGGTTGCTTCATATTGGGACCATTCCCTTCTTTGAAGAGGATATAGGTAAAAATAAAATTTTTATCAGGAAGAATCTCCATATCCCACGCTACAAAAGGCATCTTCATGCTCTTGACAAAAGTTCCATTTTGGCAGTCATACGCATTTAATATATGCCGATAATTATCTATCACATAGATGAAACGGTCATCTACGGCAAAACTCTTTATCTCCAAATATTCTTTGGGACCTAATCCTTTCTCATCCACGACAAACCGTTGGTTACCCTCGCTGTCAAAAGCCACAATCTTTCCTGCCCGGAAATCTCCCAAATAGAACAAGCCATTCCGCACCACGAGCTTGTCTACTCCATACAATAATCCTTCATCATTGATGAATAAGGGTAAAAAATGAATGGAATCTATCGTGTGAGGCAACAAAGTATCCGCCTCCGCTATATTCATCTTCCAAACTTGTTCGGCTTGCATGAAACGTTCTTTTTCACTTTCTACACAAGCCGAACAAAACAAGATGAATAAAAAGCTCCAATAAAGAAGTCTTTTCATTTTAAAGATTTCTCAAATTAAAGTCTCCCACCTCTTTTTACAGGCGGGAGACCCTACTATTCAATCCTTACCACCCCGGATTCTGTACCAGATTCTCGTTCTTGAAGAGTTCCGAATTAGAGATTGGATAGAAGTACAATTTGTCTTCTATCGTGCGGGACTCCAAGAGGGTACGCTCGTAGTTCATCGTGCCGTTGTTGTTCGTTATCTTCACGGCATAGATGTCTTTCGATTCATCCAGGTCCTTCCAACGGCGCAAATCCCAGAAGCGGTGTCCCTCGAAGGCAAGTTCCACACGGCGTTCGTTCTTCACGCGCTTCAGGAACTCGTCGGCAGACAACGTGTTCGGCAGTGCCGGCATGTTCACGCCGGAACGTCCGCGTACCTGGTTGATAGCCTCCAAAGCCGACAGGGGGCAAGTGGAAGTCGTATGGTTGATGTCACCATAAGCGTTCACCATTGCTTCGGCATAGTTCAGCAATACCTCGGCGTAACGGAACAGAATCCAGTTGTGGTGCGTGGCGGAAGTCGTGGCACCCGCCTCGAAACTAATGCTGTTGTCCACATACTTACGCAGGTAGTAACCCGTCGTAGTGGCGTTGGTCAGAGGAAGGCCGTTGGCACCGCCTTCCCAGATTTCAACCGCCTTGTCGGCAGGCCAGTTCATGCCGTTGTGTACAATGGTCAGGTAGAAGCGCGGGTCGCGGTTGGCGTACGGATTGGCACGCATTTCGGCGTTGTTCCAATCAAAATCTTCCCCGTCTGCCATCTCGAAGGCGCTCGCCAGGTTCTCGGTCGGACAGGTGGAAGTCTCTCCACCGCTCACACCCATGGGGTAATTGGCCGACTCAAAGCTGGTGCTGGTTCCGGTAGGACGGACCAAAATCACTTCCGAGCTGTTGTAGTTGGTCGCTCCAAACAGGTTGGCAAAGCTATTGTCCAGCCCGTAGCCCAGTTCGCTGCGATTGCCGATAATCTCATAAGCGGCTTCCGCGGCGGCTACCCACTTGCTTTGGTCATTGGCGGTATTGTAAAGCGGGCTGGCGGCATACAGGGCCGCACGGGCTTTCAACGCCAAAGCGGCTCCACGGGTAGCGCGTCCGCCTTCAATGTCCGGCATATTGTCGTAGCTGATGGGCAGTAACGTGGACAGTTCCGTACACTCCGAAATGATGAAGTCGAAGATGTCCTGTGCCGAAGACGGTTCGGCGGTATTGGCCTCTTCGCGACTCAGCACTTTGGTTACCAACGGAATGTTTTGGTAACGACGCACCAATTCGAAGTAGAAATAAGCCCGCAGAAAACGGATTTCGTTTTCGAAGTTCGGATAAGTCACCATCCAGTCCTCATAATCGTCTCCTGTCTCCCAACTCTCGAACTTCAGATCCGTCAGATTCTCCAAATAAAAGTTGGCTTCGCGGATGCCGTTGTAATAGTTGGAAAACTGGTCATCTACCGTATAGTTGGCCGACCAGCTGCCGTTGACAAAACGTTGGATGGTGGACGATTCGTACACGTGTACGGCATCGTCCGTCGCAGCGTCCAGCATGGCCCCGCCGATGTTGCAGAAGTTGGAGGGCAGGAAGCCGTACACGTTCGTGACAAACTGCTTCACGCGGCTGTAGCTGCCCTGAATCTCTTCCAGTGAGTAGTAATCCGACTCGTTGCAGTCCATGAAGTCACAGGACACGCAAAGCAGGGCGGATAAAGATAACGTGGCTATTTTCTTAAAAAACTTCATACTTTTCTTTCTTTAGAATGATAAATTGAATCCAAATGCAAATTGCGTCATCGTCGGGTGATCCGCACCGATGGCTTCCGGGTCGCGGAGGTCGATGCCGTCCAAGCAGAAGAGGTCATGGGCACGGGCGAAAATCTTGGCGCCGCCGATGAAGTTGCTTTTCCGCATCAGTTTCTCCGGGAAGTTGTAGTACAACTCCAGCGTACGGAGCTTCAGGAACGAAGCGTCGGCTACCCACAGCGAGTTGGTGTTGTAGTTGTTTGCCTCGCCGGAAGAAGTGGTCAGACGCGGCAGCGTTCCGTTCGGGTTGGACGGGCTCCAACGGTTCTCCCAATAATAAGTGGAGATGGTACCGTTGTCCACCATCGGGGTGTAAATACCCGGCGTGTTTAGCACCTTGCTGTAGTTACCCGCTCCTTGGAAGAGGGCATAGAGTCCAATGCCTTTATATTCCAATCCCAAATCGAACGAATAGTAGATTTCAGGACAGGTAGAGTTGTAGCCTAAGCGTACTTGGTCGTAGGAGTCGATGATTCCGTCGTTGTTCTGGTCCTTGAACATCAGGTCGCCCGGACGTACATCGCCCAACGTCTGTGTCACGCCACGATTGTCAATTTCCTCTTGCGACTGGTAGATACCGATAACTTCGTAACCGAAAATCTGGCCTAACGAACCGCCGGTGCGCCACAAGTAGTTGAAAGGACGGTATTCCTCGTACTGCTCCACAATCTTGTTGCGGGCGAAAGAGAACTGGCCGCCTACGTGGTACTTCCAGTTGCTGATTTGGTCGTCCCATGCCAACGACGCCTCCACGCCGCGGTTGTCTACGATACCACCATTAATCGAGGGTATGGACATACCGAATACGGAAGACACGGCGCTGCTGCCGCTCACCAAAATGTCGGTACGATGGTCGTAGAAAGCATCCACGCTCACGCTCAGCCGGTTCCATGCCATGAAGTCGATGCCGACATTCAGCTTGTGTGATTTCTCATACGTCAGGCCGTCGATACCCAACTGGGTCATTACCATGCCGCTGATGGATGCGGGAGGATTCGTACTGGTCTGGAAATAGTAGGAGTTACCCGAACCGTAAATGTCTTGGAACAGGTTCACGCTATAGTCCGCCCGGCCGGAGATACCGTAAGAGGCTCTTACCTTCAACAGGTTCAGCCAGTCGCGTTTCAGGAAAGATTCTTCCGAGAGAATCCAGCCGGCGCCCACTGCCGGGAAGATGCCCCAACGGTCGTCCGGATCCAAAATGCTGGAAGCGGAACCGGACAGAGAGAAGTCCAGCAAGTAGCGGTTGTCGTACACATAGTGCGCGCTGCCCACCACGTCCATGAAAGCGCGTCCGGTGTTTTGGTCTTTGGAGTTGGTCTTGTCCATCGAGTAGAGCAACGTGGCGTTCAGGGCGTGTTTGTTCCATTGCTTGGCATAGTTGGTGTAAGCCTCTAAGTTGAAGTGGGTCTGCACGGAACCTACGCTCTTGGAGAACGACAGGTTACCTTCGTTGCGCAAGGTGTTGTAGGTCTTCTCGCCGGTGGTCAGGTCAATGGCAGCCGACTCGTAACCGAAGTTCTTCGTGTTGTTGTCCCAGTAAGAGGCCGTGTTGTCAATGCCCACCTTGAAGCCGGCGTTCCATCCGGGCAGGATGGCGGACAAGTCTTGCTTCAAGTGCATGTCCGCATACATGGCGCGGGTTTGCGAACGGGCGTAGCCGCGTCCGGCAATCAAAGCGACGGGGTTGTTGGAGTACGTCGTCGTACCACCCCAAATGCCTCTGTCTGTCTTCACCGGGAAAGCGCCTGAAGGCACGGTGTAGAGGGCGGAGAAGATGTTGTCGGTAGACTCACCCGGGCGGTTGTGCTCGGAGAAGTTACCCAACAGGTTCAACTGTACGGTCGTCGTGGGCGACACGGTGATGTCCAAATTGGTACGGATGTTCAGGCGGGAATACTTGAACTGCGTCGAGTACCCGTCGTTCTCTTCCGTCGGTTGCAGGATGCCCCGGTTGTCGAGGAAGTTCAGCATCGTGTAGTAGCGCACGTACTTGCCGCCGCCGCTGGCGGAGAAGTTCACGTTGTCGCCGTAGCTCATGTCGCGCAATGACTCGTCTACCCAGTTCACGCTGGGGTAGAAGGCGGGATAGGTTTGGTCACGGAAAGCGTCCAGTTCCGCCTGCGAATAGCGGGGCGACAGGCCGTCGTTGGTCATGGCCTCGTTCAACGCTTGGGCGTACGTATAGCCGTCCACCATTTCGGGCAGGCGTTGAGGCTTGGCCATGTTGAACTCATACGAGAAGTTGATTTTCGGAGCGCCGGTGGAGCCGCGTTTGGTCTTAATCAGCACTACGCCGTTCGCGCCGCGTATGCCGTAGATGGCGGTTGCCACCGCGTCCTTCAACACGCTGACGGACTCTATCTCTTCCGAACTCAACTCATCAATGGAACGTTGGAATCCGTCTACCAGAATCAACGGGCTGTTGGAGTTGGTGGTACCCAAGCCGCGTACATACATCGTGGCGTCATTCTCCCATACGGTGCCTGCGTTTTGCAGCACGTTCAGTCCCGGCAACATGCCAAACAGCTGGTTGGACGGGCGGATGCTGTTCTTGTGCGACAGCTTGTCAGTCGTGACCGTCGATACGGCGCCGGTCACCTCGCGCGTATTATAGGTAATGGTACGTCCCAATTCCACTACCTCGCTGCGGGCAGCCGACAGGGTGTCCTCCTGGGCCATCACGCCCATGGAGCAGAAGATGCCGGCTAACAATATATTCAATTTTTTATACATAAATACATTCTACTATTTACGAATTACAAATTACGATTATTCCCAACCGGGGTTCTGAACTAAGCCGTACCCCTTGTTGATTTCGTCCATCGGGAAAGCGCTGAGATACCAGATGGAGGAGAATCCGCCTTTCCACCAACTGCGCTCGCGGTCGGTGCCCGACAAGGAGAAGGGTTCGCAGATGTAGCTGCCGTCGTTCTTGTTCTTGTAGACGTGCAGGCCGTGCAGAGGCGTAGTGAACTTGTCTTCCATCTTCCAGCGGATCAGGTCGAAGAAACGTACTTCCTCGAAACCGAACTCGCAAGCCCGCTCGCGCAACACGGCTTCACGGAACTCTTCCTGGGTCATGCCTTGGCGCAAGCCGCCTACACCCACGCGGGCACGCACTTGATTCACCATGTCATAGGCTGTGGCGTTAGGTCCGCCGTAGTATTCGTTCAGGGCTTCCGCATAGCTCAGGTAGATTTCGGCGATACGCAGGTGTGGCCACTGGATGACGTGCCCGCTCAGTTCCGAACCGCGGTCCAAGCCCCATTTGCGGCAAGCCAGACCGGTCTTTAAGCTCAACGTGTGCATGGCGCCGATACCCCAGTCGCGTCCGGCCGGATAATTCTCCGGGTCGCTCGGATAAGCCTCCGTCACGCCGACCGTTCTGCCTTGATAAATATCACCGTCCAAGATAAACGTCTCGCTCAAACGGGGGTCACGGTCGGTAAAGGGATGGGCGGCGTGGTCCGGATTATTCCAGTCGAAGTCCTCACCGTTCGCCATGGGGAACATGTCGAAGTATTCCTTCGTCGGGCAATAACCACCCCAACGCAAAGCATTCCACAGCACAAGGTCGCCCGCACTCAGACTGGCTGAATAGATGTTGCGGTGTACGGAAATCAGGGTCTCCGTCGTTCCACGGTCAAAATAAGCCTTACGGAAGGCGTAACGGTACTCGCTGGGCGTGGCGTCCTCTTTCTGTACTAAGCGGAAATAACCGTTGCTGCCTACGGCGCTGAAGAAATCCTCGCAAGCGTCGATGGCTAATTTCCAACGTTCGCGGTCGTAACCGCCGAACCACGTCATCAGCTTGTCCGAAGCCTCGCCCGTGGCGTAAGGCGCATTGTCGTTGAACAAGGGGCTGGCGGCAAACAGCAGTACACGTACTTTCAGACCGTAAGCGCCTGCCTTGCACATGCGCCCGTCCCACTGCGCCATGTCGGCGTCCGATACGCGCCAGGGGAAGTCCTCGCAAGCGATGGCCTCGTCCAACAAGCCGATGATGAAGTCTACCGTTTCCTGCAGCGTGGCACGCGGCGGCATTTCATCGTCAGCCGCCAACACGTGGTCAATGATGGGCAACGCCCCGTAGTGGCGCAACATGTGCGCGTAGTACACGGCTACCACCATCTTGGCTTCCGCCTTCAGGCGCGACTTTTCCGCTTCGTCCATATCGGGCACACGGTCTACATTCTCCACTAAAATCCATGCGTTGCGGATGGCCGACCACATGTGCGTCTCGCTCTCGTTGAAACGGATTTTGGTCGCCATGTAGGTGGCGCGCGGCGTATCTTCTTTCGCGGCGTTGTAGTTGCCATCGTAGTACACGCGTTGTACGCCGGAATATC
Organism: uncultured Bacteroides sp.; assembly: GCA_949300425.1. Classification (GTDB taxonomy): domain Bacteria; phylum Bacteroidota; class Bacteroidia; order Bacteroidales; family Bacteroidaceae; genus Bacteroides. Next base: position 50,561 of record CASGED010000015.1, on the reverse strand, counting down.
CTACATTGTCATTGTTCAGGTCGGTCAGCCCTTCCAGGTTACCGAGCCACATAGTCGTCCAATAGCCCTTGGTTTCCAGTCCGTATGGCAAATACTGGTAGCTGTACCACAAGGTGCGGCGGGCATACTCAGCCGTCGAGAACACCGTGTCGATGGTCACGTCCGTGCTGGGCGGCTTCTGGAGGAATTTGTTCCCGAAAGCCAAGTCCTCGCAGGACATTACCGAAGTCAGCAGTCCTGCAAGCAAAATAAGATGAAAATGTTTCTTTATATTTTTCATAATGATGTGTTCTATTAAAATCCGACTTTCAAACCAAAATTAACCACCTTGATTAACGGATAGGCACGGCCGTTGGGGTTAGACTCCGGATCGCAGAAGTCCAGGTCCGTAAACGTCAGCAGGTTGTAGCCCGATACTGACAGGCGCAGCGAGCTGATCTTGATGCGCTGCAACAGCGATTGGGGGAACGAGTAGCCTAACTCGATGTTCTTCAGGCGGACATAGGAAGCGTCGCGCAGCCACAGGTCGGAATCCATGTAGTTGTTGGTCTTGCTTCCCGTCAGCGAGATGGCGGGAGCCTTGGCGCTGTTGCCCTTCTCCGGCGTCCAAGCATCGTCTATCATGTATTTCAACAAGGAGTTGTTACCCATCTGTCCGAACGGCACGCGGTAGATGCTGCTCACCAGACGCGAAGTCTTGAAAGCGCCCGCCCACGTCATGCTGAAATCGAAGCCCTTCCAAGTGAATCCGGCTTGCAGGTTGCCGTTCAGCAAGGGGTAGGTCGGATAACCGATGGCGGACACGTCGTTGGCGTCAATCTTGCCATCGTTGTTCAGGTCTTTGTATTTCACGTCGCCGGCCTTGGGTGTAAAGCCTTCGCCGTGGTTGGGAATGCCACCTTCCTGTCCTTTGACTTCTTCATAGCGGGCGGCGTCTTCTTCCGTGAAAAATCCGTCCGTCACGTAACCGAACTGCTGGCCTACGGGACGGCCTGTCTCACGCATCCACTCAAACGGTTGCGGGATTTCGTCCTTGAAGATGACTTTGTTCTTGGCATACGACCAGCTGGTACCTATATAATAAGAGAAATCGCGCACGCGGTCTTCCCAGCGGACAGTAACTTCATATCCCTTGTTGTCCACCTTACCCATGTTGACGATAGGCAGCGAGATGGCCAAGTAACCGGGGTTGATTTGGCGGGAAATCAAGATGTCCTTGCGGTGCTCGATGAAGTAGTCGAACGTCGTCTTCAGGCGGCTGTCGAAGAAGTGGAGGTCGATACCGTAGTTCTGCTTGGCGGAAGTTTCCCACGTCAGGTCCGGGTTGCCCACCTTCGATTCCTTGGAGCCGGACAGACTGTTATTCGTGATCGCGCCAAAGTTATAGCTGCCCGTGCTCAATACATAAGAGTCCGGCAAGTACAGGAAACGTTGGCTCTTGTCCGACAAGATGTCGTTACCCACAATACCGTACGAAGCGCGCAACTTCAGATAGCTGACGTAAGGTTTCAGTGACTGCATGAACTTCTCTTCCGAGAGAATCCATCCGATGGAGCCTGCGGGGAACGTACCGAAGCGGTTGCCTTCCGCAAAGTTCTCCGAACCGTTGTAACCGATGCTTAAGTCCAGCAGGTAGCGGGTGTTCCAGTCGTAAGTGACACGGCCCACAAAACCCACGTAACTACGCGGAATGCCTTGGAAAGAACCGGAAGTGGAGTAATAGTATTTCATCGTCTGGTTGTACATCGCCAAGGCGGACACGTGGTGCAGACCGAAATCGCGCTGGTAGTTCACGGCGGCTTCCAAGTACCAGTCGCGGGACTGTCCGGTGGTCTGCTTGAAGCCCAATGTCTGCTGTTCTGCCGTCTTCTTTACCAACGCTTCCCCGTTGGGACCCATTACGGCTTCGTATTCTTCGGGGCGTCCTTCGCGGCGTTTATTGAAGGACACGCCGCTGTTGTAAGCGCCTTTGACGTGCGCCTTCAGTCCTTTGGTCAGGAAGTCCAGCTTCTGTTCCAACTGGAAGTCGAAGTTGATGGTGTTGCCGGTGGTCGTATTGTAACCCTTGCCGTAATACGTGCCCAAACCGTCGTTCAACGTACCGAAGCTCTCGAATATCGTGTTGCTCGACGTAATCCACCGTCCGTCCACGATACCTGCGCCGGAGAACGGCGTCGCGCTGTAGATGTTGTCGTACAGATAAGAGATGTCCGTGTACGTACCGTTGTTGTAGTTCGGTTCCGTCGTTTGGTTCAGACGTCCGCCCAAGTTAATCTGCATGGTCGTCGTCTTGGTCACGTCGATATCCATATTAATACGGTAGTTGTAACGGTTGTACTTGAAGCCCTTGTCGTGCTCGTGGAAAGTCTCGAACAAACCGTCCTGCGTGAACACGCCCAACGAAGCGAAGTAGCGTACCCGGTCCGAACCGCCGGAGATGGTCAGGTTGTGCTGCGTCTGCCAGGCCGCGTTCTTAATCATCAGGTCCGTCCAGTCCACGTCCGGGTAGAGGATGGGGTCGCTGTGCGTGCGGAAGGCTTCAATCATCTCGTCGGAGAACATCAGGTTGTCTTCCGATACGCCGTCGCGCAACTGTGCCTGGTTGTACGTCGTGGCGTACTCGTAGCTGTTGGCAAACTCCGGAATCTTGGTCGGCATCTGCACGGACATGCTGGTAGAGAACGTCACCTTCGCCTTGCCTTCCTGGCCACGTTTGGTGGTCACCAAGATGACACCGTTGGCGCCGCGCACACCGAATACGGCCGTGGCCGAAGCATCCTTCAACACCGTGATGTCCTCAATTTCATTCGGGTCAATCTGCGTGAACGAACGTTCCACACCGTCCACCAGACAGAGCGGGGTAGACAAACCCGTTGACAACGAACCCACACCGCGTACATACAGCGTAGCGTCATCGGCTCCCGGCTGGCCGCTGCTCTGTACAGCAGAAAGGCCCGGCACCTTACCGGCCAGCGCGTTACCCACGCTACCTACCGGTGATTTCAAAATCTCATCCGTACCTACGGACGACAGCGCACCAGTCACGGTCACTTTCTTCGTGGTACCGTAGGCGATGACCTGTACTTCCTGCAACTGCGTGATGTCTTCCGACATGGGGATGCGCAGCCGCTCTTCACCCTTGTAAACAATCTCTTTTTCCTCGTACCCCACAAACGAAACTACGATTGTGGCACCTACCGGAACCCGGAGCGAGAACTTACCATCTACGTCGGTGATCTGACCGTTCGTGGTACCCTTCACCATGACTGTAGCTCCAATGACAGGTCCCTGGTCGTCATAGACCTCGCCCGTCACCAACTTCACTTTCGATTGCTGGGTCACCTCCACGCCGTAGGACTCGGCGAACGCCTTACCGCTGGGTGACATGGCCAACAATGCGAAAACAAATAACCATGTTTTGTTTTTCATACAATTAAACCAATCATTTTTCCATGTGCATTCATTCACATTTCAAGGTTCAACATTACATTAATAATCACACACTGCCCGAAAGCAGCGAGCGAATTAAGATATATTTTCAGAGAGAAATGTATTTTTCCACAAGAAAAGCGTGTAAAATCGTCCGCCGAACGATTTGTGCACTAAAACGGACGATTTTACACGCTTTTTTAACAGTCGGGACGACGAAAATGACATTTAATCTCCCTGTGCGGCACATTTAATGATACGCTTCTTCTCTTTAAATGGGAAGACACGGCACATTTAATGGGAAAAGTCACCCCAAGGAAGTGCGGTCTCGATGCGGAAGAGATTGTGCCTTCATCCGATAAATCCTATGACCTGCCGCACGAAATCCAGTGACTTGCCGATGAGAAGTCTGTGAAACCCGATTGAGAAGTACGCAAGTTTGTACGCATCCCTCTCTACTTGTAGTTTCCCGAAGGATGTTTCACGCTTTCACGTGGGCGTAACATGTTGAATATAAATATGTTCTTGTGAAACGTGTATCTTTCACCAGACGTTTCACGCCTCCCGGTGAAAGCAAGGCGTGAGAAAGTTGAAATGAAAGGATGAGAAGGCCATTCTGTACGATTTTAGACTTTTCACGGACGATTTATATCCATAAATTCCACCTAAGATTAGGGTACTTTACATAAAAAGAGTATTTTTGCGGATAAATAGGAATTTGTCTTTCATTTGGTTTTATTATATATAATGTGACAATGGGGAAATACCGGAAACTGAAACGATGCTTGGAATACACGGGCTGGACGATTCTGACCTTGGTTTTCCTCTTCAACCTCTACGTCATGGCACGCATGTACCTCTTCGCTTCCTGCGTCATCCCCACTACGTCCATGACACCCACACTAATCAGCGGCGACTACATCATCGCTTCCTTGCGCATACCGGGGTACCGTAACTGGAAAGACGACGGGAATGGCGGCCACAACATTACCCGCGGATGGAAGAAGCGGGACGTACGGACCGGCGATGTGGTCGTGTTCAGCTTCCCCTACGCGCGCGGCAAGGAGCGGATGGTGCTGTGCAACGACGTGTTCTATTGCAAGCGGTGCGTCGCCACGCCGGGCGAAGATTACGGATGGACGTGGAAAGGAAAGTCTCATCGCCTCTACCTGCCCGCCCAAGGGGACGAAATCCGGATGGACAGCTCGGCGGTGAAGGATTACCGGAAGTGCATCGAATACGAGACCCGCCAGCCTGTGTCCCTGCGGGGTGATACGGTGTTGCTGGGAGACTCCGTTATCCATGCCTACCGTTTCCGGCAGAACTATTACTTCATGCAAGGCGACAATACCTTCCATTCTTACGATTCCCGCTTTTGGGGTCCCGTGCCGGAAGACTTCATCTTAGGCGTAGGAAAGTTCATCTGGTTCTCCCGTGACCGCAAGACCGGGGAAATACGGTGGGAACGGATGTTCCGGGGGATTTAATATCGTGTATCAGTTACGAGCTAAGTAAGCGTACAAGATAAAATTCAGAGTTTTTCTATTTCCGCCGCACTTAATCCGGTCACCTGCGCGATGATTTCCACGGATACACCCATACGTTTAAAGCCACGAGCATTGGAAAAGCGTTCTTCCTGCTGTCCTTTTTCAATTCCTTTCTTCATGCCTTCCTCAAACCCTTCCTGTCGTCCTTTCTCACGTCCTTCTTCTATCCCTTCACGCCGCGAACTGCTGATTTGCATCTTTGCCGTGCTCACCATGTCCCAGAACTTTTCGTAACCCAGGAGCTGTCCTTCCGTGAAGGCGGATTCTTCCAACTGGGTGACCGCTTTATGGATTTCGGGATTCTGCAACAACTCTTCCGGCACTTCATGGGTATGCTCGTTGATTTCCGTCAGGAAACGCATCCAGAGTACTTTCATCTTCTTGTCGCTATAGTTGCGGGGCGTGAACTTGGGCAGTTCTACAAAGATGAAGCGCAGGCCTTCGATGACTTCATGCGTGTCGGCAATCTCCACAATCCGGAAGTCGTGGTAATAGTCCTCACTGTCCGAAAAAGTGTCGTTCACAAGGTTCAGCGAATACACCGGTTGCAGCAACTCGTAGTCCCCGCCTTTCTCTAACTGGCTGACGTAGGCTTTCGAGGCGTTGAACAACACCCGTTGCTTGTATGCCGAAGTCCACATCATCTGCATCTCCACGATGAACTGCCTGCCCCGCCGGTCTTTGCAGCGCACATTAAGCACACAGTCAAACTTGAAAAATCGATTGGTTGCATACTCTGGCGCAATATATTCGATTTGGACGATTTCTTCTTCTTGAGTGTTAAACGGCAATAAGGCATTCAAAAAACTTATAGCAAGATTGGGATGCTCTCCAAATACTTTATAAAGAGTCATGTCTGCTTTAGAGTTGAGGTATCTCATGATTTTTGTTCGTTTACCGGTTTACACCGCAAAGATAGTGCAGATTGAGCGTAAAACATTCAAGCTCGCCTGAAAAATGTTTTGCCGAAATGCGACCTATCTTATTTAAAGATAAAAGCCTTTGGCAAATGAGTCCAATCGGTGAAGGTTGCAAATGAAGCGACCCGAAAATCCAGGTGAAACTACTGCATCGGCAAACACAGCAAGGATACTTAGGAATCGGGCTTGGATATTTGACACAAACTAAAACAAGATAGCCTCCAAAGAGGTTCATCTGATATTCAAAAGAGGATTATCCTATATGGCGAAGAGGATTATCCTCTTTTTAAAATAGGATGATCCTCTCTGACAAAAGGAAAACTAATCGAATAACGACCGCTTGAAATGGTAACGGAACAACACCGGATTGTCGTCCTCCTTGACCTGCCGGGCAATGGCGGCGAGGCGTTCGTCACCGTCCTTCATCAACCGTTCTTTGTTTGCATTCAGGAAATCGGCTTGAATAGCGCCTACGTGTTCGTTGGAAACACCGCCTGTCAGCAACAAATTCGCCCACGTGTCCAACGACGGATTGTAAACAGCGGCCACCGTCATGCATTTCTCTTCATCCCAGATGAGCGTTTCCTCGTTGTTCAGCGACATAAACAGGTAGTGTTCCGTCGCTTCTATAGCGGTTATCCCCATGCTGACTCCTTCTGTCCGCATGACATCGCGCAACTGAAAAAAATCCAAGTCCTTATGGCGCCGCAAAAAACGTTCATCGGGCGCAAGACCGGGCACATCTACCGCATAAGCCGCCTTGGCAACATCACTCTCCAACGTATAGAGCCTATTTGAGAATGCGGGAATGAAATAGGTCTTTCCTCGGAATGACGCCATCGGATAATAAGAAAACGGATGCCGCGCCACTCCGCTGTGTACAGACGGCGCATCCAATAGTTCCTTATCGGCCAATTCGCTCCCATGCACCGTAAGCAAAGCATACTCACAACCCGTCCCGACCGCCTCATTGGGAAGCGGGAAATGCACAAGCAACGAATCATCCCCGCAAGACAAGACGGAAACAATGTTAGCGTACTTTTTGCTCAGCGTCAAAGCGGAATGGAAAGTACCTTGAAACGTGTAACGTAGGATTTTCCGTTGGTAGTTACTTACAATACAAACCAGCCTTTTAAATGCATCCACATAAAAACAGTCCAAATTGATGTATTCCTCCGGTGCTATTCCCCGATGACCGATTTCGGCTACAAACCGTCCCGCCGCATCAAAAGCATACAAGCCCCTTGAATCCTGCACGAAGTAATATCCAGCGGCTTGTTTAACACCCATGACATCCCCTAACAAAATCCGGTCGGAAGTCTCCAACGGAACGTAACTAATGCTGTCCACTAAATCGAATACATTGACTTTTCCCCGATGAGCGGATTCCGGAATGGTAACTGTTTGCAACACCTCGTTGTGCTGCGTATGCTGACACGAGGAAAACAGTTCTACCATTACCAATAGCACGAGACATATAGTAAATGCATACTTCGCAAACATCAGATTTCAATTTATGATTCTTTCATTGAAAATCAACGCCACCCAAGAACTTCTGTCGCCCGTCTTCCATCCAGAACACCTGTTCTTCTACCCCCTTTGTATGGTCATGAAGCCACAGGAGGGCACCCGCAGGCACACGGTCGAACCTAATCCGCCCGCTTGCGGCAATCTTCATGCCCAACGACTTCCAGCCTTCCGTTCCGGCTTGGTAAAACAACTCGTAGCACTCCCCCCGGTGCACGAAATTATCATCGTTGCGGGGCACGACCACCATTCCGCCAATCCGCTCCCTCCTGCCTAAGTCCAAGATGCACCAGGCTTCTTTCTCTTTGGTCAGGTAATAAGTCAGCCGGTCGCCGTCACTCATTTTCTCCACGCCCCGCCATTCCGACATGAAATACAAGGGCTCCGAACAATCGACCACCTTGTAAGGCAGTTTCTCTTGAAAAGCTGTGTCGGCATACAATTCCAATTCACTGATTTGCAACTGCCACCGCGGACGGGCTTGCAGCCAAGCGTAGCGGTACGTCCCACCCACCGTATTCTTAGCAAATTTCTCCAAGGTCTTGGTCGTATCTTCCACTACCGCCAAACGCCGCCACGGACCGGAAGGACTGTTGCCGCCATACAAGGTCGTGCCGCTCATCCAGCGAAGGTAGTTCCCCATCCGTTCCGTCAACGGATATTTCCGCGACAACGTGACAACGGAACAGTCCGATTCGTCCGGACGGAACACCACCGCCTTGCCCTCCCGAACGACAAACGGGTAGCCGCTCTCCCGCAAACGACCATCCTCTACCACCAAAGGCTGGAAGATGATACCCTCCTCCACGTTCTCCACCCAGGCACGGCCTCCCTTCACCCGGTACGCGCCCACAGGAATCCACCCTCCGGAAGAAAACAAACCGATAAGCCCGTCCCGCTCCATGTCCGCCACACCCGGTATCTCCACCCGGTTGGCGGGATAGTACTCCGCCGTCACATCTTCCTTAAAGTAATCGCCCGTGAATATCGGCTTGTCCAACCGCACTTCCGACAAGCGGTACACCTTGCCGCTACGCCGCCGGGTATGCGCCTGGGCTTTCCAATCCCGTGTGTTGTCGGCAGACTTGAACTCCACCGGAACAAACAGTCCCGTAGTGTCTTTCACTGCGTTCCACGTGTGGGACGTACGGAAGTCCGGCGACCAGAAATACGTGTCTTTCACGATGGGGATACCCACCGAACGGAACACGTACAACATGAAGTCCGTATAGTTACGGCATTCGCCCGTCCAATAATCCAGCATGAAAGACGCGCCCAAGTGCGGTCCGCTGAAACCGGATTCATAATAAGTTCGTTGCCGTCCCAAGTAATGCTGCAAGCTGTCCACCGCCACCATGACGTCCGTGCCTTGGTAGAGCGAATCCAACAGATGCCCGAAATGGCCGCTATAACGCGCCCGCCAGTTCTCCAATTTCTCATCCCCCACCCGATAAGGCAACAAGTAACGGCAAAAGTCTCCGAACGAATAATACTTGCCCCAAGGATAGCGGTGCCAAGCCTCGAAAGCCAAGTCGATGTTCTCTATCAGGTACTCCGCCGTCACCGCTTGCGCGTCATACACCTTGGGCAGTTTCTCGCAGTCCACCCGCTTCCATCGTGCCAACCGCAGGGAGTCGGGACGGGTTTCCGCCAACCGGTTATCCCGCATGGCGGCTTTCAGGCTGTCTATTTCCGGAGCGTCGTACCCATACCAATCCTTCATGGCAGCTATCAAGAAGCGTGCCGCCTCCTGCTTCTGCGGATTATCCGCATAATGCGCCAAAACCTTTTCCAACTCCGGACGGTTCGCTCCGGCAAATTTCAAGGTTTCCTCCACACAGCGGTCCTGTGCGGACTGGCAACCGCTGAAGAGTGACATGCATAATAATAAGAGGTATAATAAACAGGTAAAACGCATAAAAGCTCACATATTAAAAGATTTATTTTGCGCAATATTCAGCATATTTTTTGAAACATGCAAGTTTCCTTAGATTTTTTATTCGCATAGTACACTCTTGTGTTTCCTTACAGTTTTCACTCAAAAGCTTCCTCACAGCTTAAGAAGCGTTAGGAAGGATGAAAAATTCGTGTAAAATCGTACAAAGATGTACACAAATCGTCCGCTGAACGATTTTGGCATATATTTTTTATCCTAATATTTGTTTCATATAAAAAAAAAAGACTTCATTTGCATGGTGTTATTGACAGTCCTTAACACAATAACAACTAATATGTATTAATTTATAAGATCTAATATACCGAGAAATGAGTATCACGAAAGCGCACATCGAATCAATGTTCCTGTCTGTAGCATTTTGCTGCGCATTAGGCAGTCCATTGGTACCATTTGCCATCAACGATAGTTATTTTCGCCTTTATCCCTTATCAATTGGTATTGGAGTGGCATGTATGGTATGTTTGTTATCTACCCTGTTTCCTTCCAAGAAAACGTTCCACTTTTGCCTTCCCGACGGATTGATAACAGTGGGCATTTTCTACTATCTTTTACGCTACGACTATACACTTCAGCCGGCAAACTGGAAAATAATCTATGCCATTTTATTAGGTCTGTTATGGTTCGCGGCAAGAATTGCTTTCTCCCTGCAACCCAAAGTAAAAGACATGCTCATCCCGTGCATTGCCATCATAGGAAGCATATTAGCGTTATGGGGCATCATGCAACTCTACGGATGGGCGGCTCCGGGACATTACTTGTTCCACATTACCGGACCGTTCTTCAATCCGGGTCCCTATTCGGGCTATTTAGCCTTATTACTCCCCCTATGCTTGTTCGGATTTCTAAAATCACGGGATTGGACGAAAGGGCTGTACACTATATCCCTTATCTTGACGATTTGCATCCTGCCGGCTGCCATGAGCCGTTCGGCATGGGTCGCAGTCGTCATCAGCCTGCTATGGGTAACGGTCATGTACAAAGGAGGATGGCAATCATACCGGATGCAGATTCAAAAAAAGCCATTCCTGACAGGTGGTTTAACAGCTATAGCCTGCATGATTCTCCTCACTATCGGAGTGTACTTATTCCATATGAAAGCGGATTCCGCCAGGGGCAGGCTGTTGATTTGGAAAAACACTTGCCACGCCATCAGCGAACAGCCCTTGCTCGGACACGGCGTAGGAAGTTTCCCTGCCGCTTACGGAAAAGCGCAGGCCACTTATTTTGCATCCGGCAAAGCTACCCCGGCCGAGGAACACGTAGCCGGTTATGCGGAATACGCATTCAATGACTTCTTGCAACTCACCTTGGAAGGAGGCATTATCCTCATAGTACTCGTATTAGGAACGGGCTTTTGGATATTTCGCCAAGGGGTGCGACAAGCGGAATATGGATATTGCGGTGCCTTGCTGGCATTCGCCTGTTTTGCCTTGTTTTCCTATCCGCTACAAATATTACCATTCGGCGTAGCAATCACGATGCTAAGTGCCGCGTGCATTCCTTCTACAGAAAGCAAAAAGCAGCGTCTGTTTTTCCCTTATACGCCCGCCTTGGCATTGTTGCTTTGCATAGGAAGCGGAGCGGTTATTTGGAAGTTGCGGAAATTACCCCAAGTCTATGAATGGTGGCAAGGAACGGACATGCTGTATCTGCAATCCTTCTACGATGAAGCCGTAAAAGACTACCGGGAAATCTATCCTCACCTAAAAGGACATCCCGTTTATCTACGCAATTATGCACGAGCGTTGTACGCCCAAGGTGACACCTTGGCGGCGTGCCGCATGTTGGAGCGTGAGAAATTAGTCAGTTGCAACGCTGATATTTGGAATGAGCAAGGCAAATATTACCAATCTGCCGGAAGGTACGAGGAAGCGGAACAATGTTTCAGATACTCGTTGAACTTAGCTCCCGAACGGATTTATCCTTATTACCTGTTGACCAAGTTATACACGGAGAAAAACTTTTTCCACAAAGAAAAGGCGTTGGAAGCGGCAAACATAGTCTTGAATAAGCCGCCCAAAGTACATACCAAAGCCATTGACGAAATGCGGATAGAGATTTTACCTCTATATAATCAACTAAGTTCTAACTAAAAAATTTTTCATTATGAGAAAGACGTTAAAATGGGTGGCAGTAGCCGCCGTGGTAAGTGCAGTAGCACTGGTGAATGTGAAGGTCGCTTTAGACGCGGACAGTACAAACGAGTGGTTGGCTTCGCTGCTGACGTTCACGGAGAACGGGGAAGAAGGTGGAAGCAACAACGAAGGATCGGGAATGTTTTTCTACAAGCATCGTTTAGGTAAACCTGATACATGCAAATTATATCAATATATCAATATTAACGGTGGTATCATCACCAGTGAGAGTGACGACCTAAAATTAGGAGCAGGATATGAGAGAATTGAAGTACAGGGGATTTATGAGGTTTGTCCACTTTCAGGAAATGGTTGTACTGTATATAGTTGTAGACAAACGAACTAATAACAACTAATACCAATATGAACAGAAATTTTTTTATGGTCACACTACTTGCCATGGTCATTACCAGTTGCAGTGACAAGAAGCAAGAAGTTCCACAGAACGTTGTCCCAATCGTTGTCGATTGGGACAACATCACAGAAAAATTTGACTACTCTCCATTGGTGGAAGACAGTGCCTTGGTAGTGCCTTTGGAAACCCGTGATGACTGCTTGATAGGAAATATATTCAGACTCGTCTATCAAAACCATAAGATTTACGTAGCGGATGATTTAGGAAAGGCAGTCTATGTGTTCGATGAAACGGGGCACTTGTTATCCAAACTAAGGGCGGTAGGAAACGGACCGAAAGAATATTTGGCCATTGAAGGTTTTGCGGTACATAATTCCCAACTGCTCATTTATGACAAGATGAAGAGAAAAATTCTCTTCTATAAGGAAGACGGGCAGTTTCTCTATGAAAAAGACGCATCGAAAGTGTGGGGAACAGACCTGTTCTGCCAAGGGGATTCCATTTATTTGGTAAACAATGGCAGTAACAGCCCAATGGGGTACTACCACTTATTCCGGATGCCCATAGCGGAAGGGAAAGACGAAGCGGAAGCCATGATGCCTTTTGAAGATTATGGCAAAGCCGGATGGTTCATCGGAAACAAATATTGCTGTGCCTCTAAAAACGAAGCATTGTTTTGGCTATGGCCATACGACATGCTGTACACTGTTAAAGGCGGAAACGCATACCCATGTTATCGAATTGATTTTGGTAACAAACGTTTGCCGGAACGATACATCCGAGGAGACGGACGAATCGCATTAGAAACAGCTATCCGTGACAAATATGTCACGGGATTTGATTGGGTAACGCAATCCGAGCATTCTATTTCCTTTTCGTACTCCGATGAAAAGGGCACCATCGTAACCATCTACAAAAAAGAAACAGGAGAAATGGTTTCTACACGACAACTTTACAACAAAATGTTGGGGGGACTCTATGTTACACCATCAAAAATCCAAATAGAAAACGATTATATAATTACATACCGTTCTGTTGAGGCATGGAGATTGGAAGCTGAATACGGAGACATTGATTTGGACAAATGCGAATTTTATTCCGAATCTACGAAAGAGATGTTTAAGACATTCCCTAAAATGGACGTTGAATCCAATCCCGTGGTGATTATTCAGAAGTTGAAGGAAGAAGCATAAAAGGTTTCATATTAAATTAAAAGCATATATGAAAGGAAAGAATCTCATCATCAGCATTGCTCTTTTGCTTTTACTATCGGGCAATTTGTTTCAATACGTTATCTCCAAAAAGCAAAACAAGCAATTAATCAATGCCATAGAGAAAATGAAGCAAGATTCGGAACAAAAAATCAGCACTTGCGAATTTAATTCCTATGAACTTAAGAACGACATTCAAACCTATTTGCAAAATGACGGATTGAGAATAGACCCGGAAACAAAGGTGTATGACATGGAGACTCACGAGGCTGTCAAATTAAAAAATCTCTTGACGCACAAGACCTTGCTGATAAGAATTTCCCAAGCCAACTGTCAAGTTTGTATAGATGCGCTTTTGTCGTTGTTCAACAAAGTAAAGAGTGGACATATCTTGTTGCTGGCTGATTATACGAACAGCAGGTTTCTCAAAAAGATAAAGGAAAACCACCAAATTACCTATCCTTGTTACAAGATAGAGAAGCCTTTCGCTATACCGGTTGAGGACTTATGCGTTCCTTACTTGTTCATCATGGATGAGAAGATGGAGGTTAACTGCCTATATATACCACACAAAGAAATGCCGGAGGAGATAGAGAAGTGTTTGGAGATTATAAATAAGCGTATATCAAGTTTGTGAATATAAAAACCATGAAATGTGACGAATACACATAAAAATGAATGTGAAAATAGTCTTATGCGTACAGTATGGTTATCAATGCTCGCATTGCTCCTATGTGTAGCTTGCAGCAGCCCCCAAAATCCTGTAGGAGAAGCGTTATCTTATGTTGGCTCGGAAGAAACCATTGCCGACACGATGCTTTTCAAACAAGCGTCTGTTTTTACGTTTGAAGCTACGGACGAATCTTTAATCGGCAGGATAGAGCGAATTGCCAAATTGGAAGGGAATTATTATGTATTGGACAGGCAGACCAATCGCGTTTTAGTCTTTGACAATGAGGGACGTTACTTGCGTACCATCGGTCGGATAGGCGGTGGGGAAGGTGAATATGTTTCCTTGCGGGATATGGCCATAGATACTTATGACCAAAAGATTTGGTTGATATTTTTGCCAACCGTAAAGGAGATCGCCCCCTACTGTTATTCCCGTGGCAGCGTTTTTGCCCCTTCACGCGACCACATCCTTTACGCCCGACGGTTTGACGATAACATATATCAGTTGGCAGATGGGAAAATAGAGGCCACGACGCCTGTCGAATGGAACGAACTTCGTTTCCCGGATAGTGAAAAGGACAAACAATGGGAATGTTCCGACTTGAACAAGTTCTGTTGGAACGGGAAACACGTGTATTCCCTGACCGACATGCGGGAGAATGACAGTCTGATGCTGTTCCGGACGAACCTGTTCGGTTCTTTCGTGCTGTATAAACAGAAAAATCAAATTGTACGTTATGGATCGATTGAGCAGTCTGACCTGCATATACCGCTGCCGAATTACCAACCCGTTGAGGGAGAAGACGGAGAAGTGTTCTTTGTTTATCCGGCGCACAGGCTGGAAGAATTGAATGCCATGCTGAAGAAACGAGGCACGCTGCTTCCGGAATCTTATGCCCGTCTGTTTTCTACGTTGGACAGTGAGGCAAATCCTTTAATTTTTAGGTACACATTAAAGTAATCAGTTCTTTAGGTTACTAACATAGAGGCTGAATGTTTCTAACATAGAGGGGGAAGGTTAGAAACATTCGGCCTTTCACCTTCTTTCGTTCATCTATTACAGTCCGAAAAGTCGGTTGTAAAAGTCAGCAAGCTACCTTATCAAAGTAAGTAAGCTGTCTTGCCCAAACAAGTAAGCTGTCTTGGTAAAGTCAGCAAGGATACCTAAAAATCGACCTTAGATGTTTCTACAGAATCGTTATTGTAATCGGGGTACCCGGATCGAATCATAGAAAAAGAAAGCCTCCTCACAACTTAAGAAGAGTCAGCAGGGATGAAATTTTCGTGTAAAATCGTACAAAGAGGTGCACAAATCGTCCGCCGGACGATTTTGGCACATATTTTCCGCTAAGAAATTTGCTTATAAAAATAAAAAAGGATTCATTTGCAGACAGCAAACGTGAATATAAACTTTATAATAAACAGTTGTTCATAAAATGAGTACAATAGCCATTGTTTATGTCCTTGTCATATTAATAGCGGTTTATATAACCACCCATTCCATGATTAAAGCCTATCGGATTTTTCACAAGAAACGTGCCTACATAAGACTTACCATCCTCATTATATTGCAGGTATTATTAATTCTTCTGCTTTTACTCTCAGCTTATGATATGGTAATACAGGAATTAGGATACCCGGAAAGAAGAATTCTTATAGGGAAGTACCTCTATGAAGGGTGGTGTACAATCACCTGCTGGTTCACTTCTTTATAAAATCCTCGTAGAATATCAAATCAAAATGCAATGAATATAAGAAAGATATTTCTCTTTTTAACTTTGTTGAGCACCTTCTTGACAGGATGTCATGAAGCCAAAGATACAAAAGCGGAAACAAATGTGCCTACAATCAACTTGGATAGCGCATGCGTTTCCGACTTCAACTACTCGGAACTTTTCCAATCCGTCCGTTTTATCATTTTAGACAACACGGAAACATTGTTGGCGAATATAGACAAGATGCTTCTGCACAAAGATACACTCCTTATCTTAGACCGGAAAGGCCAAGGGGTATATGCCTATCGGAAAGACGGGACTTTCATCCGCCAATACGGCAACCACGGCCCGGCACCCGGCGAATACGTCAACTGTACCGACTTCACCCTCAATCCCCAAGACGAGGAACTGTATATTTATGACCGGTACAAAAAGAAGATTTTAACCTACGAGCTACATTCCGGAGCGTTCAAAAGAGACCTCTCTATTCGGGGAGACTGTCCTTTTGATTTCATTTGCCATAGTGGGCAGTCTTTATTCGCCTACCAGTCACAAGCCATAGAAAAGGAGAAGCCCTATTACCTGTTACATCAAATCGACTTAAAGTCCGGAAAAATCACCGTGCACTTGTATGATGCGGAAATCTATAACAAAGGTTGGAAAGATGCGTTAACCAATGCAAGCCAATGCCTCACCCCCATAAGTACAAACGAAACTTGGTTTTGCGCACCACTCATGGATACCGTCCTATCCATCAAGAATGGGGAAGTGCATCCCGCTTTCGCCCTAAAGGGGAAACAAATTATTCAAAAAGAGGACATACCGGAGATTTATAAGAACTCCGACATACAGGTGCGCGGCAGAAATATTGCCCAACTAATTGTGAGCCTTTACAAAAGCAACAAATCTTTCGGATTCTCACAATTCTTTATCCATAAGGACAATTTATATTTTCAATGCAACAGAAAGGTTGGTGCGCGACTGCAATACAACCTGCGAAACGGGCAGGTTCGCCAATCGAAAAAGAGCCGTAACGATATTTTGTTCTCAAAAAACGTTTCTCTCAACCGTACCTTGCCCGGTTTCTTAGGTGCGGACAGCACCGGAGTTTACTATTGCTACCGAAACGAGCAACTAAGTGAACTGAAATTTTTCCTACAAGAAGGATATTTGTCCGACAAAGTAGAAAACAAAGAATTACTAAAGCAAACGAACGAAGATACCAATCCAATGATTTGCTATTATGAGTTTAAGTAAGGTATAACTTTCCGCATTACCTTTTCTTGCTGGCAGAAGTACATTTTCAATGCAAGACCGGAAAAAGTGGGATAATCATCCTTTATGATGTTCGCCAGCCGCTCGTAGTTCTGTATCTCAATGTAACTCTGGTACTTGATGAAATAGCGGAACCAGAACCGCAAAAACAAATCAGAAATCTCATAACGGACGGACTGCGAATTCTCTTTGGAAAGTATCGGGCGTTTTTTCTTCACCAAGTTATAATCTTCCTCCAACCTCTTCAGTTGCCCTCCTAAGCTGATGCCGCCCATAGCGACCTTCATTTCCGGCAATGTATTCCTGCCGTTGGCTATGGCGGAAAGTATGGAGAAATAGTTTCCGTATTTCTTGCCAAACTCCTGTATCAGCAACGCCTGACCTTCGGTGAGGAAGGAGGATTCCGGCTGCAACATGAAATCGACCATGCTTTCCATGTCCGTACAACCGTTATCCATGAATTGCTCAACATATTTGGGGACACCGCCGGTAAACGTATAGAGTGCCAGCAGGTCATCCTTTGTATAGGCGGGTTTATGGCCCGCCAGTATTTCTTTCAGCACGGGAGTCGTGAAGGGGAATAGCTTCATGATGCTGTCCGCACGACCATACAAAGGTTCTTTCGCATCCCTGAAAATCCGGTTCATAAGCGTATAGACCGAGCCGCTGACAATCCGGTTCACATGACTTTCCTTGCGATACCGGTCCCACGTGTCCTGCATCAGGCTGTATATTTCCGGATTGATGTAAAAGAAATCCTGAAATTCATCGATGAGCAGATTGAATTGCATCCGCTTTCCCAAATCCATCAGGAAGCGGAACATTCCGCTGAAACTTGTAAAGTCCGGCACATAAACATCCAATGACTGGCGTACTTCGGAGGTGAAGCGCATGCAGAGGTCGGCTTCATTGCTCCGGCTGACAAACAAGTAAACGGTCGGCGTTCCTTCGCAGCTTTTGAAAATCAGGCTTGTTTTCCCAATTCGCCGCCTGCCTGTCAGCACCGTCATTTGCGAATGATTGGAAAACGCCGTCTGGCGAACCTTTTCCAATGCGGCAAGTTCTTTTTCCCTGTTGTAGAACTTCATCTTTCCTAACTTAACGTTTATGCATTACCCGCAATCGAATATTCATTCCCTTTACGCCCCGCAAACTTTACGGCTGTAAACTTTACCATGAATGCAAAAATAGTAAATTCACTTGAATAGCGTACTATGAAAGATGAAAAATATGAGCTACCCAAGCCCCAAGGCTGCTTGCTTACTTTGCCATTTTAGCTTACTTACTTTGGCAAGTATCCAATTCCTTTGAATCCGGGTAACATCTACCCACATGAACGGGACTTTTCAATCGGCTTTACCAGATTGTGTTATACCACATTTTCGTTCAGCAAACAGCAGAGTATTTATGTGCTTATTTTTTTTTTTTGAATAAAATATTACCCAGATTTAAAAGGTATACTTATATTTGCAGAGGGAAGTAAATAGTAAATTTTTCACCATGAAAAAGAAACATGGAATCATATTGGCCTGCCTGTTGCTTTTGGCGGGCATCGTTTTCTTCTGCCCCAAAGACCGGATGGCAGAAAGCTGGATAGGATTAGCCAAGCGCATCACACGGCAAAGCGACCGTGTAAGTTTCGGCTTTGCACCGATAGACTCCCTGTATGGCAAGAACCAATACCGCTACTTCCTGTTCGTGAAAGAAAACGGGAACGGGGAAAAGAGCCTCATATCCGCTCCCGCGGAGCAGCGTGACTCCCTATTGATACTATCCGACGATAAACAGAGCGAGTGGATAGACGCGGACAAGACATACGTGCCCTCATCCGCTTTCCGCTTTCTGCTGAAACCGGATGAGGAGAACGCATTATATCGGATAACCGGCGTCACGAAGCGGACGGACGCGGGCAACCTGTATCAGTTGGAACGAATGTAAACGCACGCCTTATTCCTCAAAGTCTTTCTTGCGGTAAGTTTTGGGCGACACGCCATAAAAGTCCTTGAAACAACGGCTGAAATAGCGGGGGGAAGAGAACCCTAATCGATAGGATATCTCGGAAATGTTATATTGCGGGTGTTCCTTCAGCAGTCTCAACCCTTCCTCCAACTTGATTTTTAAGACAAATTCATTCGGAGTCAGTCCGGTGGCGTCTTTCAGGCAAGTAAACATCTTGGTACGCCCCATTTGCAATTCATCCGCCAACTGTTTCATGCCAAAATCGGGATTCTCCATGTGTTGCCGGATGATTTGCGCCGCTTTCCGCACGACTTCCCCGTCGACCGTGTCTTTTCCGGCATTTTGTACCAAAGAATCCACCGACTGTTTGTTATATGCCTCCAACAGCCGGCGTTTGTTTTTCAGTAAATTGGCGCAACGCACCAACAGTAACTTGGCGTTGAAGGGCTTTGCCACATAGTCGTCCGCTCCGAACACGTAGCCTTCCATCGTATTTTCTTCCGACACCTGTGCGGTCAGCAGCACCACAGGCGTATAGGCCAACTCCAAACAGTTTTTGATTTTATAGCACAACTCTTTGCCGGACATGACGGGCATCATGACATCGCTAAGAACCAGATCCGGATGCAAATCGCAAGCCATCTCGAATCCCTGCTTCCCGTCAGCGGCCCGATAGACTTTGTATGAAGTGGCAAACAATGTCTGCAACATCTCGGCCATGTCTTCATCATCTTCCACTATTAAGATCGTAGGTTTGTCGGATTCCGAAGCGTCGGAGTATTCGCTTTCCTGGCAAGATGCTCCTTCAGTCGGCAACTTCGCGGGCAAATCCGTCCACAATTGGCTCCACCCGTTATCGGGTACGCCCATTTGCCCGTGTTCCAACTCTTCCTTCGTGAAATGGGCGTTTCCTAACTTCAGACGGACACTGAACGTGCTTCCTTCTCCTGGACGGCTCTGTACGGAAATACTGCCATGGTGCGTTTCCACAATGCCTTTCGTCAGCGCCAAACCGATGCCACTTCCCAAAACACCTTCTTTCGACGTCTCGTCCACCTGATAGAAGCGTTCGAAGATCTTGGCCTGCGCTTCCTGCGGAATGCCACAGCCCGTGTCCGCCACGGAAAGCACCACTTCTTCATGAACGCGTTTTATGGAAACGCGGATGGAATGTCCTTGGGGCGTGTACTTAAAGGCGTTTGACAGAATGTTGAACACTACTTTCTGCATCTGCAACGGGTCGAACCATGCTTTGACTTCCTCCGGGTAGTCCCACGTGTAAGTCATCTGCTTCTCGCGGGCAATCTCCGCAAACTGGTCGTAGATACCTTTCACGAATCCTCCGAAGTCCAGACATTCCACCTTCAGCTTTAAAAAACCTTGCTCCTGTTTGCGGAAATCCAACAGCTCTGTAATCAGGAAAAGCAGGTTCATGGCACTCTTATAGACGCGCTGCAAGCGGTTTCGGACGACCGATGAAAGCTGTTCCTGTTGCAACAAGATATCTAACTGGCCGATGACAAGTGTCAAAGGTGTGCGGAACTCGTGTGAGATGTTGGTGAAGAAACGCAACTTGGCGCGGTTGATTTCAGCAATCCGTTCTTTTTCATCCTTTTCCTTCTGAAGCGAAAGCGCCAACAACCGCCTTGATCTGCGGATACGCCCCCAAACGAAAAATACACTCGCCAATGCCACGGAATAAAGCAAAAAAGCCCATCCCGTCACATACCAAGGCGCGACAACGGTGATGCCCAAGGCTATTTCGCGAGGTGCTACTCCGGCAGGAGCATCGCCCGCCTCACGCACTTTCAGTACATAATCGCCCGGACGCAAATTGGTATATACCAGGCTGGAACCTTGGGTGAAAAACCAATCGGAATCAAAGCCTTCCAGCTTGTACTGGTAACGGATGTTCAAATCACGCTTCACATAATCCGAACTGCGGAAATCTACCGTCAGGTTGTTCTGACCACTTGCCAGCCTGATATGGTCGACGAAAGGCAGGGCTTCCCGTAACACCTGATGTTCATCATGAGGAACGACCTTGACATTATTCACGTAAAGGGTCGAAAAATAAAGGCCGGCATTGTCGTCATCCTGCTGATACAAATCCTTCTCATTGAACGAAATCATGCCATCCACACCGCCTACATAAACCAAATCGTCCTCGCTGACATACAGCCCGCAACCTTCAGCCACTGCG
This sequence comes from uncultured Bacteroides sp., assembly GCA_949300425.1. Taxonomy (GTDB): domain Bacteria; phylum Bacteroidota; class Bacteroidia; order Bacteroidales; family Bacteroidaceae; genus Bacteroides. The sequence continues at coordinate 29,656 of CASGED010000015.1, read as the reverse complement.
GATATACGCCCCGGATAAGCTCCCAAAGTGACAAAATAGACAGACTGATTGAAAGGCGAATAAATGGAGAAACCGCCGTCACAGGTAACTAAAATGTGGTTCATGGGCGTTTCCACCACATTGTAACAGAAGTCGCTGAGCAGATAATTGTCCTTTGCTGTGAAATGTTTCCATTCCCCGGCCTTGGCACTGTAAGCGAATACGCCCTCACCCAATGTAGTGATGTAAACCGTGCCGTCTTTCGCCTCCGTAATAGCCGTCACTTTTACCTCTTCTAAATCGCCCAATCGAATCCGCTTCAGTTTCTCCGGCTCGCTAACCTTCATCTGATAAAGCCTTTTGCTGTCCGCCACCCACAGGATTCCGCGGGAGTCGACCCTGAAAACCTGGAAAGTACTACGGCTTTTATTTAACATCTCAAACTGCTGCGTGTCAGGATTAAGCCGCCAAAAACCATTCTTGGCGGTGATGTAAAGCCTGTTTTCCACGAACTGAAGATTGAAAATAATATCGCCGGGGCCTTCCCCTGTCTGTCTGTAATGGGGCAAGTAATTGTAAAACGTGCCCCGCTTATTGTCGTAGACGCTCAAACCACCTGTGTAGGTGCCGATGTAGAGACGGTCGTGCTGCTCGTCATACGCAATGGACTTCACATTGTTATGCAGGATGGAGTTCCCCGAAGCGTCCGTAGTGTAGTAAGTGAACAGCCCGCTCTTCCGATGCAGGTAATTGAGCCCGCCACCATCCGTCGCTATCCACAAATTATGACGGCTATCTTCCAGGATTTGCCCCACAATAGGAAAGTCCAGGCACGAAGAGTTGGACATGTCGTAAGAATAGAACTGAAAAATGTCTTTCTTCCAGTTAAAGTAATTGATGCCTCCGTAGTAAGAGCCTGCCCAAATGGTGCCCTGCCGGTCACGGTAAAGCGAGAAAACCGACTGATGGGTGATGCTTCCCGGAGACTTATCGGGACGATACACCCGATACTCGTCTGCATAAGGGTTGTACATATACAACCCGTCAAAAGTACCGAACCAAATATATTGGCGGTCGTCTTCTACGAAGTCACGAATCTGATTACTGGCTACTCTTTGAGGGCCTTGCTTTTCCTTGCGTATCACCCCATCTCTTCCCCGTTTCCACAGCCCGTCCATTCGCGAACCTATCCACAACTCTCCCCGGCTGCTGAGGAAAAGCCGGTAGATTTCCGCTCCGGGAATCACACACTTTACCTCCGTTCCTTCCTGCAAATACAGTCCTTTATCGGTACCTATCCATAACCGTCCGTCCTCCCGTACCAATGCGGTTATATCAGGTGTGCCAAGTTTGTACGCATGGAGGGAATCGACATGCCCCCCCCCATATTCGCATCTCGTGTAACGGAAAAGGGAATCTTTGACAGTGTACCACAAATCGCCGTCCAGCACTTTTATCGTGCCTACCCCCATCGCACGGATTTCCTGCAATTTCTCTTCTTTGATGTCGTACTTGATTAACGCGTTGCCTGCGTTCATGAAAACATCCCCATGGGCATCACCCACAATTTCGTATACCGGTCCGTCCATGAACACCGTTTTGCGGGCGTTTCCGTCCCCCACTTCATAGACTTTATGTTTCTCTATGCGCGTGCCGTCATAGATATTCACGCCTTCGTTGGTGCCAAACCACATTCTGCCCAACGTGTCCTGATAAATAGAAAGCACGGAAAGGTTGGACAGTCCGTCTTCCATTCCGATAGCTTTGAAAAACTGAGCGTAGGAAAACTGCGGGAAAAGCAAGAGCAGTATACTTATAATGCTTATGGTATAAACATGAATAATTTTCATTAGAATTAAGATTAGGGCGTAAAAGTACGACTTTTTTTTATTTATCCCAAATTATGCCTGAATTTGTGCAGCTCAGTTTTTTGTTCTTTGGGCGTACCGACACGGAAAGAGTACAGCTTTATTAAAGAAAAAGACTGGTATGTTTCACCAGTCTTTCTCTTTTATCAATTAAAGGTTACATCACCTTCCCAAACCTTTCCAAGAACAAGTCCGCCTCGTCCATCGTCAGGCACAGCGGCGGAAGCAGGCGGATGACGTTCGTGCCGCTGACACCCGTGAAGACCTTCTGCTCGTGCAGCAGGCGCGAACGCAATTCCTTGATGGGCTGCTCGAACTCCATGCCTATCATCAGGCCCCGGCCACGCACGTCCTTTATCTGAGGCAGCTTCTTCAGTTCCTCCAAAAGGTGTGCGCCGACCTGTGCGGCATTCTCAATGAGGCTCTCGCCTTCGATGACGTCCAGCACAGCCAAAGCTGCCGCGCAGGCCAGGTGATTGCCACCGAACGTAGTTCCCAGCTGACCGTAGACGGGCTTGAACTCCGGGCTGATGAGCACGGCACCCATGGGGAAACCGTTGCCGATGCCTTTTGCCACGGTAATCATGTCCGGACGGATGCCGGTGTATTGGTGGGCGAAGAACTTGCCGCTGCGGCCATATCCGCTCTGTATCTCGTCGAGGATAAGGACGGTGCCCGTCTGCGTACACTCCTCACGCAATGCTTGCATGAATGCCGTGTCGGGCACCTGGATGCCGCCTACGCCCTGGATGCCTTCGATGATGACGGCACATACATCGCCTTTGAGAAGTTCTGTCTGCATAGCTTCGATGTCGTTCAAAGGCAGGTAAGTGACGTGCTGGTTGGCGTTGACGGGCGCGATAATCTTCGGATTGTCCGTCACTTCCACCGCCAGCGAGGTACGTCCGTGGAAGGCTTTGGCGAAGCTGACGATGCGTGTCCGTCCGTTGTGGAAGGAGGCCAGTTTCAAGGCGTTCTCGTTGGCTTCCGCACCGCTGTTGATGAGGAAGAGCTGATAGTCGTCATAACCGCAGACCTTGCCCAGGCGTTCGGCCAGTTGTTGCTGGAGCTTGTTAATCACTGAATTGGAGTAGAAGCCCAAAGTGGCTACTTGCTTGCTTATCATTTCCACATAGTGCGGATGGGCATGGCCGATGGAGATGACGGCATGGCCTCCGTAGAGGTCGAGGTACTCCGTGCCTTTGTCGTCCCATACGTGGCAGCCTTTGCCCCGCACGATGTTGATGTCGAATAAGGGATATACGTCAAAAAGTTTCATATGAATGAAGAATTAAGAATGAAGAATGAAGAATTTCGTTGTGCTTCTCCTTCATTCTAAGGTTATTGTTTATTAAATAAATATTCGTCTGCTCTGTCATCCCGAGCGAAGTCGAGGGATCTCACGTAAGTCTTGTTCATTCCTGTTTTATGTGAGACCCTTCGACTAACGCTCAGGGTGACAGAATGATGCTTGCCTTTTATAGGAGGTAAATTCCTAAGTCTTCCATGTTCGGGTTCTTTTGTCTTATTAAAGCATACTTTTTCTGTCTTGACCAATTCTTTAATTGCTTTTCTCTTGCAATTGCATCGTCTATCATTTGATATTCTTCATAATAGACCAAGTAATGGCAATTATATTTTTTAGTAAAGCCTTCTAATAGTCCATTCCTATGCTCTTGATAACGGCGTGCCAAATTATTGGTAACACCTGTATATAGAACATATCTGTAGGCATTGGTCATTATGTATACCCAATAAGACATAATATCCGTTTTTACGTGAGATCCCTCGACTACGCTCGGGATGACAGAGCATCAATCTGTCAATGCTTTTCTCCTTAGAACGCCGACGGCTTCAGCCGCAGCCCCACCGTCTCCTCTAAGTTAAACATCAGGTTCATGTTGTGAACGGCCTGGCCGCTGGCACCTTTCAGCAGGTTGTCGATGCAGGAGATGATGAGCAGCTTGTCGCCGTGCTTCTCTAAATGGAGGAGGCACTTGTTGGTGTTCACCACCTGCTTCAGGTCGATGTTCTTGTCCACCACGTGCGTGAAGGAGTCTTCCGCATAATATTCTTCGTAGATGCGCGTCAGTTCCTCGATGCTGCATTTGTTCTTCACCACGATGGTGGCAAAGATGCCGCGGGGAAAGGCGCCCCGGTAGGGGATGAAGTCTATCTCCGAGTGGAAGCTGTTTTGCAACTGCTGTAAGGATTGCTTGATTTCGGGCACGTGCTGATGCTCGAACGCCTTGTAGACGCTCAGGTTGTTGTCGCGCCAGCTGAAGTGGCTGGTCGCGCCCGGTTTGACGCCCGCACCGGTGCTGCCCGTGATGGCGTTCACCGTGATGTCGTCGTTCAGCATCAAGTGCTTGGCCAAGGGGAGCAGTCCCAACTGGATGCAGGTGGCGAAGCAGCCGGGATTGGCCACATGCTGCGCCTGGCAGGTGGCGCGGCGGTTCAACTCGGGCAGGCCGTAGACGAAGTCGTTGCCCTCGGCCTTCAGGCGGTAGTCCATGGAGAGGTCTATCACCTTCAAGCCTTCGGGCAGGTTGTGGCTGTCCATAAACTTGCGCGTGTCGCCATGGGCGGTGCAGAAGAAGAGGCAGTCTATCTCGTCCAAGGGGAGTTGGTCGGTGAAGCGGAGGTCCGTCTCGCCATACAGTCCCTCGTGCACGTCGGTCACACGGTTGCCCGCATTGCTGCCGCTGTTGATGAAGACGATTTCCGCCTCCGGATGGTTGATGAGCAGGCGGATGAGTTCGCCGGCCGTATAGCCCGCGCCGCCTATAATTCCTATCTTTATCATAAATTATCGTTGGTATCTGTTAGGTTCTTCGGGGATGATAAGCAACAGGATGACGTAGATGATGGCACCGGTGATGATGGCGGTGCATACGCTCAAGATGGCGTAAATCACACGCACCAGTGTTGGGTCCATCCCGAAATAATTGGCAAGCCCGGCACATACGCCGGACAACATGCGTCCCGTGCGGGGACGGTAGAGTCTCTTGGGTTCGTCCATGGAATGAAGGTTGTTTATATTTTATAAATATTTACACACGGATGATTGTAAGAACAAAGCCGGATGATTGTGGGAACAAAGCCACACTATTGTAGGAACAAAGCCGGATGATTCCTACAACAAAGCCGGATGATTGTCCGCTCCTCCCGAAACCCGCCTACAGATACTTCTGGGGCGGGTGGGGAGCGATTCGGGTATCATTCTGTTTCCTTTACAAACGGTGGTTTATTCCATCTCGTCCTTATGGCAGGCGTAGTAGGCGCGGAGCGGGGTCGAGAGCACCTTGATGAAGCCCTTGGCGTCCTCGGCTGTCCAGCCCTTCTGCATTTCGCCGTATTCGCCGAACTTGTTCTTCACCAGGTCATCCTCGCTTTCCACGCCCACGGTGTGGAAGCCGTAGGGACGAAGCTCCAGGATGGCGGTGCCGTTCACGTTGCGCTGGCTGGAGGTGAGCATGGCCTCGATGTCGCGCATCACCGGCTCTAAGTATTCGCTCTCGTGCAGGAACATGCCATACCAGTTGGCCACCTGGTCCTTCCAATACTGCTGCCATTTGCTCAGCGTGTACTTCTCCAGGAAGCGGTGAGCGCCGATAATCAGCATGGGTGCGGCGGCCTCGAAGCCCACACGGCCCTTGATGCCGATGATGGTGTCGCCCACGTGCATGTCACGGCCAATGGCGTAAGCCGCTCCAATCTCCTCTACTTTCTGGATGGCCTTGATGGGGTCGTCGTAGCGTTCGCCGTTGATGGCTTTCAGTTCGCCCTGCTCGAAGGTGAGGCGCAGTTGCTCGGTACCTTCCTTGGTGCAGTGCTTCAGGTAGGCGGTCTCCGGCAATCCTTGTGCCGAGTCGAGGATTTCGCCTCCGCAGATGCTCGTGCCCCAGATGCCTACGTTGTACGAATACTTCAACTTGGCGAAGTCGGCGGCAAAGCCGTGCTTGTTCAGGTAGTCAATCTCCTCCTGACGGCTCAGGGCCATGTCGCGGGTCAGCGTGATAATCTCCACGCCCGGTGCCATCACCAGGAAGGTCATGTCGAAACGCACCTGGTCGTTGCCCGCGCCTGTCGAGCCGTGGGCGATGGCGTCCGCGCCGATTTCGTTGGCATAGCGTGCGATGGCCAGTGCCTGGAAGATGCGCTCGGAACTGACGGAGATGGGGTAGGTGCCGTTGCGCAGCACGTTGCCATAGACCATGTACTTCAGGCTCTTCTCGTAATACTCGTGCGTCACGTCGAGGGTGACATACTTCGTTGCGCCCAGCTTGTAGGCGTTCTCCTCGTTGGTCTTGAGTTGCTCGGCACTGAATCCGCCTGTGTTGGCGCAAGCCGCATGTACTTCGTATCCTTTCTCCTTGGCCAGATACATCACGGTGAACGAGGTGTCCAGCCCGCCGCTGAAGGCGACTACTACTTTCTTTTTCTGTTCCATATTATATAGGTATTATATCTTGTCTTCCTCATGCAGTGCCGGGTCGTAGAGCATCGCCGTGCAGATGCAGAACTTACGGTTTTTGGCCACCAGAATGTCGTGGTTGATGCAACCCTCGCATCCCTTCCAGAAGGCGTCGTCGTCCGTCAATTCGTTGAAGGTGACAGGCACATAGCCCAACTCGGTGTTCATCTTCATCACCGCCGCCCCGCTGGTAAGGCTGAATATCTTTGCCCAGGGCCAACGCAGGCGTGCCAGGCGGAACGAGGCTTGCTTGATGCGCTTGGCCAGTCCGATGCCTTGATACTTGGGGTGTACGATGAGGCCCGACGTGGCCACGTATTGCTTGTTGCCCCAACTCTCGATGTAGCTGAATCCGGCAAACTCCGTGCCGTGCAGGGCGATGATGGCTTTGCCTTCCTTCATCTTGGTGGCTACATATTCGTGCGTACGCTCGGCGATGCCCGTGCCGCGCTTCTTGGCGGCCTCGCGGATGGTGTCGAGTATGGTGTCTACATAAACTTCATGGGAGGCGTCTGCCACCATGACTTCTATTTCCTTTACGTCCATTTCTACTTATTCTATATCAATCTTTATGGTTTAAACATTCGGTATGGTCTCAGACAAGAAAGCGCGGATGTCCTCGTGCGCGGCCCCTTCGGCCAACACCAGCATGATGGTGTCATCGCCGGCTATGGTGCCCAGGATGTGGTTGCATTCGCGGTTGTCTATGTCGTAGGCGATGCTGCTGGCATAGCCCGGGCGGGTGCGGATGACGGCAATGTTGCGCGAGAATTGCAGCGACACGAAGCCCGTCGACCTCATCATCTCGCCTGCGCTTTGGTGGGTCGTGCGTTTATATAAGATGTCGTTGGGCAACACATACACGTACTTCCCGTTCGTATTGGCGGCCTTGGCCACCTTGAGCTGCTTCAAGTCGCGCGACAGGGTAGCCTGGGTCAACTCGAATCCCTCCTTGCTCAAGGCTTGGAGCAACTCTTCCTGCGAGCCTATTTCCTTGCTCGAGATAATCATCTTGATGGCATCCAACCGGTTGGCTTTCTTCTTCATCTTCTGCATATTTATTCTTAATAGGGCGCAAAAATAGGGAATATTTTTGAAAATGTATGCATATATGCGGCTTTTTTTAGTCTTTTATACTGTTTTTCTGCATGTTGTATACGTTAGGGGAAGAACCTGCACAAGAAGGGCGGAGGCTTTCTTTCGAGAAGCCGATGTCTTTCTCTCGGGGAGACGGCCTTTTTCTTTCGGCAAGCCGCAGGCGGTTTATCCCGATAGTTATCTGCAATAAGGAGTATCTTTCTCCTATAACATTTAAAAAGTTGTCCGCATTCACGGGTATTTGGGAGAAAAGTAGTAGTTTTGTGGGATAAAATTATTCTTAGTTTAGATAGAGTCGATTATGCCACTGAATTTACCCGATAAATTGCCGGCCATAGAGCTGCTGAAGAAAGAAAACATATTTGTCATAGACAACTCGCGCGCCACCCGCCAGGACATCCGTCCCTTGCGGATTGTGGTGCTGAACCTGATGCCTCTGAAGATTACCACCGAGACTGACCTCGTGAGGCTGCTCTCCAACACCCCGTTGCAGTTGGAAATCTCGTTCATGAAAATCAAGAGCCATACGCCCAAGAATACGCCCATCGAGCACATGAAGGCTTTCTATACGGACTTTGAACTGATGAAGACTGAAAAGTACGACGGCATGATTATCACCGGGGCGCCGGTAGAACAGATGCCTTTTGAGGAAGTGAGCTATTGGGACGAGATTGCGGAGATCTTCACTTGGGCACGGACACATGTGACTTCTACCCTTTATATCTGCTGGGCCGCTCAGGCGGGATTGTACTATCACTACGGAGTGCCCAAATATCCGTTAGAGAAGAAGATGTTCGGCATTTTCCGACACCGGGTATTGCAGCCTTTGCATCCCATCTTCCGCGGATTCGACGATGAATTCTACGTCCCCCATAGCCGGCATACGGAAGTGCGCCGGGAAGACATCTTGAAGGTGCCCGAACTGACCTTGTTGTCGGAGTCGGACGAGGCCGGTGTGTATATGGTCATGGCACGGGGAGGACGTGAATTCTTCGTGACCGGGCATTCGGAATATTCGCCTTTGACGCTGGATGGCGAATATAGGCGTGACTTGGGTAAAGGACTCCCCATCGAGATGCCCAAGAACTATTATATTGATGACGACCCGGACAAAGGAGTTCGTGTCAGGTGGAGGGCGCACGCCAACTTGCTTTTCTCCAACTGGCTGAACTATTTCGTTTATCAGGAGACACCTTATAATATTAATGAGATAGCATGATAAAGCCTCGGAAGATAGAACTGTTGGCTCCGGCCAAGAATCTGGTGTGTGGCATAGAGGCCGTGAACCACGGGGCGGATGCGGTGTACATCGGTGCACCGAAGTTTGGGGCACGGGCGGCGGCAACCAACTCGCTGGAAGACATCCGGCGGTTGACGGAGTATGCTCATTTATACTGCGTACGCGTCTATGTGACCGTAAACACGATATTGCGGGATGAGGAATTGGTCGAGACGGAGCGGATGATTGGGGAACTTTACCGGATAGGGGTCGATGCCCTGATTGTACAGGACATGGGCATTACCCGCCTGAATATCCCGCCTATCCCTTTGCATGCCAGCACACAGATGGATAACCGCACGGTGGGGAAGGTGCGCTTCCTGGCAGAAGCAGGCTTTCGTCAGGTAGTCTTGGCGCGCGAATTATCCTTGGATGAGATAGCTTCCATCCACCAGGCTTGTCCCGACGTGCCGTTGGAAGTCTTTGTGCATGGGGCGTTATGCGTCAGCTATAGCGGACAATGTTATGTCAGCCAGGCCTGTTTCGGACGTAGCGCCAACCGGGGCGAGTGCGCGCAGTTCTGCCGACTTCCCTTTTCGTTGGTAGATGCGGATGGTAAAACGATTGTGCGCGACAAGCACTTGTTATCGTTGAAGGATATGAATCAGGGCGACCTCTTGGAACAGTTGCTGGATGCGGGCGCCACTTCGTTAAAGATTGAAGGAAGGTTGAAGGATGTAGGATACGTGAAGAATGTCACGGCGGCCTATCGTCAGAAGTTAGACGCTATTTTTGCACGGCGCAGGGAGTACGTACGAGCTTCGTCGGGCATCTCTCGTTTTCATTTCCGTCCCCAATTGAACAAGAGCTTCAACCGGGGTTTTACCCATTATTTCCTGGAAGGACGGACGGAGGACATCGGTTCGCCGGACTCACCGAAGTCGTTGGGCGAAGAGATGGGCACCTTGAAAGAACAACGGGACGGTTGGCTGAGCGTGTCGGGGGTGAAGCCCTTTCACAATGGCGATGGTGTCTGTTTTCTGGACGAGCAAGGTCGTTTGCAGGGCTTCCGGGTGAACCGGGTAGAAGGCAACAGGTTATATCCGGCGGGTAGCGTGCCGCGCGTCAAGCCACACACGCTCCTCTACCGTAATCAGGACCAGGAGTTCGATCGATTGTTGGCGCGTCCTTCTGCCGTGCGGAAGATAGGGGTGGATTGGCATTTGGAGGAGAATGGCTTTGGCTTCTCGCTTACCTTGTCCGATGAAGACGGTAATAGGGTGACAAAGGCTTTCCCCTATGCCAAAGAACCGGCACGTACTCCTCAGGTGGAAAACTTGCGTGTACAGTTAGCCAAATTGGGCAATACACCTTACGAAGCGACGGCACCGGCAACGATAGATTTGACCGCTGATTGGTTTCTGCCTGCATCGGTAGTGACGGAATGGCGCAGGCTGCTGGTAGAATGTCTGACGCGGTTAAGGCGGATAAACTATCGGCAAGAGTTGTCCGTGTGGAGGTCTACCCGACATCCCTATCCGGATTCCTCGCTTACTTATTTGGGTAACGTGATGAATGATGAGGCATGTAACTTTTACATTGACCATGGTGTGCGGGATATTGCTCCCGCCTACGAGAAACAGGCGGTGCCGGGAGCTGTCTTGATGTTCTGCCGTCATTGCCTGCGCTATAGCATGGGATGGTGTCCGGTGCGTCAGAAAAGCCATTCTCCCTATCCGGAGCCTTACTATTTGGTCTCTTCCGACGGACGTCGTTTCCGTTTGGAATTCGATTGCAAACATTGTCAGATGAAAGTGTACGGTGATGAAGCGGGGTGAGTTTGTCTATATGTTGTTGGCTTTTGTGCTCAGCCTTTCTTCGTGCCACTATCCGCAGCCGGACTTGGCTGATGAATCGTTGACGAAAGATGCGCGCGATTCGCTGAAATACCTCTACGAACGTCACTATACCTGGAATGCCAATCTGCTGGTGCGGGCCGATTCGGTAGACTTGGAAGCCTGGCCGGTAAAGGGTCGTTACAACCGGGTGTATAAAGGTGACCGGGTCGTAGTGGCTGAGTTTGCGATACATCCGGCTGACAGCGTGGACAGCGTGTGGGTGAAACTTGCCCATTCGGAACAAGTGCAGGGCTGGATTCAGGAATGTGACCTGATTCGTGATTTTGTTCCCGACGACAGCATCTCGGAGGCTATTTTTCTCTTTAGCGATACGCACCTTTCCTATTTTATCATCATCTTTGCCTTGTGTGTGGTTGTTTGGTTGGTACGTGCGTTCCATCTCAAACGTTGGCAAGTCATGTCATTCAATGAAATCGACAGCGTTTATCCGTTGCTGCTGTGCTTGTTGGTGGCCATAAGCGCCACAGTTTACGAGTCCATGCAGGTCTTTGTGCCCGAAACGTGGCAACATTATTACTACAATCCCACGCTATCTCCCCTGAAAGTGCCGTTCGTTTTGGCCTTATTCCTGACCTGCTTGTGGCTGATTGTGGTGGTACTTTTGGCGGTGGTCGATGTCTTGTTCCGGCAGTTGCCGGTAGCGTCGGCTTTTTCCTATCTGTTAGGATTGGCTTCGGCCTGCATCGTCTGCTATTTCTTCTTTATCTGGACCACCCGTTTCTATATAGGTTATCTGCTTCTGTTGACTTTTATCATATTCTTTATCTACCGGGTGCGGCGTTCGTTTGCCCAGCTTCGTTACCGTTGCGGGCGTTGCGGAGGCCTGTTGCGGCAGAAAGGCGTATGCCCGCACTGCGGAGCGGTGAACGAGTAGCGATGCGGGATGTGAAGCCTGGTCTCTTTGCCTTAGAACCGGCACCGCAGTTCAATGCCTGCCTGTAAGGGGCTTCCTTGCTGCATGAACCGATTGCCTAAGGACTCGAAGCAGAACGAAGCATAGTCCTTATCCAAGGCGTTGCGCACCCACAAGGCGATGGCTCCGTACCCTTTCTCGAAACTAAAACGGCCGTTCAGTGTGCCGTAGAAAGGTTGGCTCAGGTTATTTCCTTCCGTCCAGTAGATGCGTCCCGCTGCATTGTAGTCAGCCTGGAGGCGGATGCGGTCGAAGACACGGCACCGATTTAGGAAGAATACGTATTGCGCTCCGGCATTGAGCGTATGGCGGGGTATGAAGGGAACGAAGTTGCCTCGGTAGTTCACCGGTTGATCCTCGGCGTCTACCGTCTGGTAGTTACGGAAGGTGGCGTAGGTATAGCCATAGTTCACGTTGAGGCTCAGAGAACGAGTCGCCTGCCAGTTTACGCTGGCTTCTCCTCCTACGCTACGGCTGCGTCCGGCGTTGCGGGTGACGCGCCCCATACCGTTCTCCGAGAATTGGGACACCTGTTGGTCACGCACGTTCATCAGGAATCCGGCTACGTCGGCCGTCAGCTGTCCGTCCAACAGGGTCAAGTGGGCGCCCAGCTCGTAGCTCCAGCTATATTCGGGACGGTAAAGTGCCGTGCCTTCCACATCCACTTCCACGTTGGGCAGCATTTGGTCTATCATACCAGCCATCGTTTGGAACTGCGGGCTTGTCATCAGTGCCTGCTTCATGTCGTTGCGCAGGAGGCTTTGCACCAGGTCGCTGAACATCTGTATGTTGTATCCGCCCGAGCGGTAGCCTTTGGCGGCGGTGAGGTAGACGTTGCTGCCTTTACCCCATTCATATTGCAGGGAGAATTTGGGCAGCAGTTGCAGGTAGTCATGGCGCAGTTTGCCGGCCAATTCGGTCGCCGCCTGCATGTCCGGGTCTTCCAACCGCATCGGTCCCATGGCGAAAGCGAATCCGAAGTTCATCGGCGCGGAGGCCGACCGATAGTCCAGCCACATCTTCTCATAATCCAGCCGCAGACCGACGGTGGCCGACAGCCCGGGGATGAGGAGGTCGTTCAGTGTACTTTGGTGATAGACGGCGGCACTAGCCAGGGGGGTGGAGAACTGTCCGTCGATGGGCAGGCGGTCGTTGTGGATGGTCAGCTGCATGGACGGGGCGGCAGGCGACGAGGGGAACAGGCTGTTTACGTTGCCTTCTATCAGGTCCCGGATGCCTTCCGCTTTGAAGGTGACCGGCGCTTCGGTCTCGAGCCATTGGTAGAAGCCGAAGGCACCTGTGGTCCACTGCCAGCGTCCGCCGGGTTTCGATTTGAAGACGATTTCCTCGCTCAGCGTGTTGCTGCGTTGCTTCTGCGTCAGTGTGAAGTAGTCGCGGGGGCTGAAATCCTGGTCCATGTCCATGCGGTCGTTCAGGTGCTGGTAACCGGTGATGAAGCTGGCGATGAAGTGCCGTGCCTGGTATTCGATGTTCAATCCGCCGTTCAGCATGCTGCGTCGGTAGCCCGAGGGGTCGTTGTAGGCTATTTTGTCTACGTAAGGCAGCAGTGCTTCCGTCGGCTCCGAGCCGTCGGTGGTTCCCGTGTAGCGATAGGGGTATCCGCCCTGATCACTGTACTCGTAGCTCAGGTTCAGGTCCATCTTCAGATTGTCTGCGGGCAGGAAGATACCGTGTAGGCGTCCGCCGCCCGCATCGCTGCAATCTATGTGGCGGTCCTGGTCGGCACTGTTCTTGAAGAAGCCTCCCTCGTGCTCGTAGAATCCTCCGGCCGAGAAGGCGAATCGGCTGCTGATGCGGTGGTAGTGGGTCAACGAAGCGTTGTAGTCGCCGTAGGTGGCGGCACCCAGACGGATATCCGTGCCTTGGTAGCTGAAGGGCGATTTAGTGTGCACTTTAATGAGGCCTCCCATCGTGTTGCGTCCGTAAAGCATGCTTTGCGGGCCGCGCAGGATTTCTATCTGTTCGATGTCGGCATAGTTGAAGTCAAAGGCTGATTTGTCTATGTAAGGTATGTTGTCCACGTAGAGACCCACGGCGGGGGTGTTGATGCGCGAGCCTACGCCGCGGATGTAGACGGCGGTGGTCAGGCGCGAGCCGTAATCGGGGATGAAGAGGTTGGGCGCCACGCCTGTCAGGCTTTTGATGCCGGTGATTTGCTTTCCGCGCATGTCCTGTTGCGTCAGGCGGCTGACGGCAGTGGGCAGTTCGCGCAAGCTGCGGTTCTCTTTCGGGTGGGCTATGATGACGATGTCGTCCATGTCGACCGTACGCAAGGTGTCAGTCGCGGTCTCGTCCGCTAAGGTTGCCGACGGGAGTGCGAGTGTGAGCGCCAGGAGTATTGTTTTTGTATTCATAAATAGGCCTTTCTTTGTTTGCGTCCGCAAAGTAACGTCAAATTCTTCATTCTCGCAATCCCTATTTATGAGGATATTTGCTAAAATATCTTTTTTATTCTTTCCCCGACGGGAAACGGAGGCGCACAGAGACACGGTGCCTTGGGGGCCGGGTAGATTCTCTAATACATCGGGGCGTCTAAACCCCTATCCGAACAACGCCCTGAACGCCTCTTCCACCTTGCGCACGGGCACCAGCTCTATCCCCGTCTTCGCCGTGTCCAGCCCCTGCAGGTTCTGGCGGGGCAGGAGGAAGCGGCGGAAGCCCAGCTTTTCCGCCTCGCCGATGCGCTGCTCGATGCGGTTCACGGGGCGTATCTCGCCCGAGAGGCCCACTTCGCCCGCCATGCACACCTCCGGCCCGACGGGCGCGTCCATGTTGCTGCTCAGTATGGCGCTGATGACGGGCAGGTCGATGGCCGGGTCGTTCACCCGCAAGCCTCCGGCAATGTTCAGGAAGACGTCCTTCTGCGCCAGCTTGAAGCCCACGCGCTTCTCCAGCACCGCCAGCAGCATGTTCATGCGGCGGATGTCGAAGCCGGTGGCCGAGCGTTGCGGATTGCCGTACACGGCGGTGCTCACCAGGGCCTGCGTCTCGATGAGGAACGGGCGCGCGCCCTCGATGGCCGAAGCGATGGCCACGCCGCTCATGCCCTCATGCTCCTGGCTCAGCAACAGTTCCGAAGGATTGCTCACCGGGCGCAGGCCGTCCTGCCGCATCTCGTAGATGCCCAGTTCCGCCGTGCTGCCGAAGCGGTTTTTGATGCTGCGCAGGATGCGGTACATGTAGTGCTGGTCGCCCTCAAACTGCAGCACCGTGTCCACGATGTGCTCCAGCACCTTAGGCCCCGCGATGCTGCCCTCCTTGTTGATATGCCCGATGAGAACGACCGCCGTATGCGTCTCCTTGGCAAAGCGCAGGATGGCCGCCGCGCACTCCCGCACCTGCGAGATGCTGCCGGGCGACGACTCCAACGCCTCCATGGAGATGGTCTGTATGGAGTCGATGACCACCAGGTCGGGCTGCACGTTCTTGATGTGAGTGAAGATTTGCTCCAAGGACGTCTCGCACACAATCAGGCAATCGCCCGGACGGGCGGTCAGGCGGTCGGCGCGCAGCTTCAACTGGCGGGCGCTCTCCTCGCCCGAGACGTAGAGTACGCGCCGTTCGGGCATGCGCAGCACCGTCTGCAATACCAGTGTGGACTTTCCGATGCCCGGCTCGCCGCCTATCAGCACCAGCGAGCCCCGCACCAGCCCGCCGCCCAGCACCCGGTTCAGTTCCGCGTCGTGCAGGTCGACGCGCGGTTCCTCGCCCGCCTCGATGGCGCTCAGGGGCATGGGCTTCGCTTGTCCGGAAGCCGTTCCTTGCGCGGCTTGGAAAAGCTTGCCCGCAGGCTCTTTGCGCACAATCTCTTCTACATACGTGTTCCATTGTCCGCATGCCGGACATTTGCCTACCCATTTGGGCGATTCCTGCCCGCAGTGGCTGCATACATATACGGTTTTCTCTTTTGCCATGACACTTTTGTCTGTTTATTCCCTGCAAAAGTACGATTTCTGTAGTTTTTTGGCAAAAAAAACGAGAAAAGTGTTAGGATAATTGTTTTTATTCTTATATTTGCGCGTCCTATCTAACTGACAATGATAGAAACACCAAGGTTATGAACAGATACTACCAACATACAGTCACATCCATGGGGACCATGACCCTTAGGGGTTAGGGAGTAGTATTTGTGTTTCTACGTGATACACGTTTTTCAGCAGTTTTTCATTCTAATTTATTTTATCGGCCCATATCCGCACTTCCCTCACGGGAGAAAACAGATTGCGCCGTTGGGTTCAACAATTAAGGTTATTATATATAATAAGGTATGAAAGTCATGAAGTTTGGCGGAACGTCAGTAGGGTCCGCAAAAAGCATACAGAACGTAAAGAAGATAATAGAGTCCGCGGAAACGCCGGTCATCGTGGTTGTGTCGGCCTTGGGGGGCGTCACGGACAAGCTGATAGAAACCTCCCGGAAAGCGGCGTCGGGCGACCCGGCCTATGAAGACGGATTCCGCGAAATCGTGTCGCGCCACATCGACATGGTGCAGACCATATTCACCTCGGAGCAGGACCGCGTCGACATGATGCGCCAAGCGGGCGAACTGCTGGGCGAACTGAAAGACATCTTCCAGGGCATCTACCTGATAAAAGACCTTTCGCAGAAGACGAGCGACACCATCGTGAGCTACGGCGAACGCCTCTCCTCGCTCATCGTCGCACGCCTCACCGGAGCACGCTGGATGGACTCGCGCCGGTTCGTCAAGACGGAGAAGAAGTTCTCCAAGCACGTCCTCGACAAGGAGCTGACAAACCGCCTCGTAAGGGAAGCCTTTGCGGAACTTAGTCCGCGGACGGTCGTGCCGGGCTTCATCGCCACGGACGAGGCCACGGGCGAAGTGACCAACCTGGGACGCGGAGGCTCGGACTACACCGCCGCCATCATCGCCGCCGCCCTCGACGCCGACGCCTTGGAGATATGGACGGACGTGGACGGCTTCATGACGGCCGACCCGCGCGTCATCTCCACCGCCTACACCATCGGCGAACTGAGCTACGTGGAGGCTACGGAGCTTTGCAACTTCGGCGCCAAGGTGGTATATCCGCCCACCATCTACCCCGTATGCCACAAGAACATCCCCATCCTCATCAAGAACACCTTCAACCCCGAAGGCCAGGGCACCATCATCAAGCAGAAAGTGTCCGACCCGCAGAGCAAGGCCATCAAAGGCATCTCGTCCATCAACGACACCAGCCTCATCACCGTGCAAGGTCTGGGCATGGTGGGCGTCATCGGCGTGAACTACCGCATCTTCAAGGCGTTGGCTAAGAACGGCATCAGCGTCTTCCTAGTGTCGCAGGCGTCGTCGGAGAACTCCACCTCCATCGGCGTGCGCAACGCGGACGCTGACCTGGCGTGCGAAGTGCTGTCCGAGGAGTTCCGGAAGGAGATAGAGATGGGCGAAATCTCCCCCATACAGGCCGAGAAGAACCTGGCCACCGTAGCCATCGTGGGCGAAAACATGAAGCACACGCCGGGCATCGCCGGAAAGCTGTTCGGCACCCTGGGGCGCAACGGCATCAACGTCATAGCCTGCGCGCAGGGAGCGTCGGAGACCAACATCTCGTTCGTGGTGGACAGCCGCTCGCTGCGCAAGTCGCTCAACGTCATCCACGACTCGTTCTTCCTCTCCGAATACCAGGTGCTCAACCTCTTCATCTGCGGCATAGGCACCGTGGGCGGAAGCCTCATCGAGCAGATACGCAGCCAGCGGCAGAAGCTGATGCAGGAGAACGGCCTGCAACTGAACGTCGTCGGCATAGCCGACGCCACAAAGTCGCTCTTCACCCGCGCGGGCATCGACCTCGACCACTATCGCGAAGAGTTGAAGGAGAAGGGCAAGGACAGCTCGCCCGCCGTGCTGCTGAACGAAATCATCGGCATGAACATCTTCAACTCCGTCTTCGTGGACTGCACCGCCAGCCCCGACATCGCCGCCCTGTACAAAGACCTGCTGGGACACAACGTATCCGTGGTGGCAGCCAACAAGATAGCCGCCTCGTCGGCCTACGACAACTACCGCGAGCTGAAGCAGACCGCACGGCGCAAGGGCGTGAAATACCTCTTCGAGACCAACGTAGGCGCGGGCCTGCCCATCATCAACACCATCAACGACCTGATACACAGCGGCGACAAGATACTGAAGATAGAAGCCGTGCTGAGCGGCACGCTGAACTACATCTTCAACAAGATAAGCGCCGACGTGCCCTTCAGCCGCACCATCCGCATGGCGCAGGAGGAACGCTACTCCGAGCCCGACCCCCGCATCGACCTCAGCGGCAAGGACGTCATACGCAAGCTCGTCATCCTCGCCCGCGAAGCCGGCTACCGCCTGGAGCAGGAGGACGTGGAGAAACACCTCTTCGTGCCCGACGACTTCTTCAGCGGCACACTGGACGAGTTCTGGCAACGCATCCCCTCGCTCGACGCCGACTTTGAGGAACGGCGCAAACGCCTGGAGGCCGAGCACAAGCATTGGCGCTTCGTGGCACGCTTAGAGGACGGGAAGGCCAGCGTGGGCTTGCAGGAAGTAGACGCCTCGCACCCCTTCTACAACCTGGAAGGCAGTAACAACATCATCCTGCTCACTACCGAACGCTACCGCGAATACCCCATGATGATACAAGGCTACGGAGCGGGAGCCAGCGTGACGGCGGCCGGCGTATTTGCCGACATCATGAGCATCGCCAACGTGTGACGAACCTTTCGCCCTACGTAGGGCGAAGCTCGCGACCTATGTAGGGCGAAACCCGCGACCTATATAGGGCGAAGCTCACGACCTATGTAGGGCGAAACCCGCTCCCTATAGCGGACGCAAACCGTTGACTATAGTGAACACGAACTGCCGACTATAGTGAACATGGGTCGCTGACTATAGTGAGCACAGGCCGCTGACTATAGTGAGCACAGGCCGCTGACTATAGTGAACACGAACCGTCGACTATAGTGGACACGAACCGTTAACTACAACGGGAGTGATTCGCTCCCGAAACCAAAGAAAAGAACGAACCAATAACGACCGAATATGAGACACATCATCATCTTGGGCGACGGCATGGCAGACTGGGCCGTGCCCGCCTTGGGAGGCAAGACACTGCTACAGGCGGCGCACACTCCCTACATGGACCTGCTGGCACGGCAGGGACGCACAGGCCGGCTGACGACCGTACCCGCAGGCTTCCATCCCGGCAGCGAGGTGGCCAACATGTCCGTCATGGGCTACGACCTGCCCACCGTCTACGAAGGCCGCGGCGTCCTCGAGGCCGCCAGCATCGGCGTCGACCTGCAGCCGGGCGAGATGGCCATGCGCTGCAACATCGTCTGCCTGGAAGGTGACCTGCTGAAGAACCACTCCGCCGGACACATCACCACCGAGGAGGCCGACGTACTGATAAAATACCTGCAACAGGAGCTGGGCAACGACCACGTACACTTCTACACCGGCGTGCAATACCGCCATTTGTTAGTAGTAAAGGGGGGAGACAAGCGCATCGAGTGCGTGCCGCCCCACGACGTGCCCCTAAAGCCTTGGCGCCCGCTCCTGGTGAAGCCCATGCCCGGCACGGAGGACATCGCCGTGCCCGAAGGTGGAGCCGAACTCACTCCCCGCCAGACCGCCGACCTGCTGAACGACCTCATCCTGCGCTCGCAGGCGCTGCTGGCGAGCCATCCCCTCAACCTCCGCCGCAAGGCCGAAGGCAAAGACCCCGCCAACAGCATCTGGCCCTGGAGCCCCGGCTACCGCCCACGGATGGAGCCGCTCTCCGAGAAATATCCGCAGATACGCCGCGGCGCCGTCATCTCCGCCGTAGACCTCATCAACGGCATCGGCCGTTACGCCGGACTGCGCCGCATCGCCGTGGAAGGCGCCACGGGCCTCTACGACACCAACTACGAGAACAAAGCCGCCGCCGCCATCGACGCCCTGCGCACCGACGACTTTGTCTACCTCCACATCGAAGCCAGCGACGAAGCCGGGCACGAGGGAGACGTCGACCTGAAGCTGCGCACCATCGAGAACCTCGACCGCCGCGCCCTCGGTCCCATCTACGAAGCGGTGAAGGACTGGGACGAGCCGGTGGCCATCGCCGTCCTGCCCGACCACCCCACGCCCTGCCAACTGCGGACGCACACCGCCGAGCCGGTGCCTTTCCTCATCTGGCATCGGGGCATCGTGCCGGACAAGGTGCAGACATTTGATGAAGTGGCCGCCCGTGACGGTGTCTACGGATTGATGAAAGAAGACGAGTTTATGAACGAATTTATGAATATAGAGAACGTATGAGATACTATAGTACGAACAAGCAAGAAAGCGGCGTCAGCCTGGAAGACGCCGTGGTAAAAGGACTGGCCGCCGACAAAGGCCTCTACATGCCCGACCGCATCAAAACGTTGCCGGAGAGCTTCTACGCGGACATGGACCGGCTCAGTTTCCAAGAGATAGCCTACCGTGTGGCCGACGCCTTCTTCGGCGAGGACATTCCCGCCGGCACGTTGAAGGACATCGTATATGATACCCTTCAGTTTGATACGCCTTTGGTGCCCGTGAGCGAACACATCTGGTCGCTCGAACTCTTCCACGGACCTACGCTCGCCTTCAAGGACGTGGGCGCCCGCTTCATGGCCCGGTTGCTGGGCTACTTCATCCGCAAGGAAGGCAAGAAGCAGGTAAATGTATTGGTAGCCACTTCGGGCGACACGGGCAGTGCCGTGGCCAACGGCTTCCTCGGCGTGGAAGGCATTCACGTCTATGTGCTCTACCCCATGGGAAAGGTCAGCGAGATACAGGAGAAGCAGTTCACCACCCTGGGACGGAACATCACCGCCATCGAGGTGGACGGCACGTTCGACGACTGTCAGGCGTTGGTGAAGTCCGCCTTCATGGATAAGGAACTGAACGCCCACATGCAGCTCACCAGCGCCAATTCCATCAACGTAGCCCGCTTCCTTCCGCAAGCCTTCTACTACTTCTACTCCTACGCCCAACTGAAACGGGAGGGCAAAGCGGACAAAGTAGTAATATGCGTGCCCAGCGGTAACTTCGGCAACATCACGGCGGGCCTCTTCGGCAAGCGCATGGGACTGCCCGTCCGCCGCTTCATCGCCGCCAACAACCGCAACGACGTGTTCTACCAATACCTGCAGACGGGCGTCTACACTCCCCGTCCTTCCATCGCCACCATCGCCAACGCCATGGACGTAGGCGCGCCGAGCAACTTCGCCCGTGTGCTCGACCTCTACGGCGAAAGCCACGCGGCCATCTGCGCCGACATCAGCGGCGCCACTTATACGGACGAACAGATAGCCGACACCATGCGGCAGACGTGGCAGCGGCACCGTTATCTGCTCGACCCTCACGGCGCATGCGGCTATCGTGCCTTGGCCGAAGGACTGCGTCCGGGCGAAGAAGGCATCTTCCTGGAGACCGCCCATCCCGCCAAGTTCAAGGACACGGTGGAGCGCATTATCGGCGAGCCAATTGCCATACCCGCCAAGCTGCAAGCCTTCATGCAGGGCGAGAAGCAAAGCGTGCCTCTGCCGAAAGACTTTGCCGACTTCAAACACTATTTATTAACCCGCTAAATACATAAAGAGTAAATATGTTATCATTCTTATTAGCCGCCGAACCCTCCGGCACGGACTTAACGAAATTGGAGAAACTGATGCAGAGTTTCTGGGACTGGGGTGTGGAAGCAGGAAGCCACCTGTTGGCCGCCGCTCTCATCTTCGTTGTCGGACGCATCATCATCTCATTCCTTAATAAATTAGTGGCCCGCATCCTGGCGCGCCGCAAGGTCGACCCCAGCATACAGAGCTTTGTCAAGAGCCTGGTGAGCATCCTGCTGACCGTGTTGCTCATCGTGGCCGTCATCAGCAAGCTGGGCGTAGAGACCACTTCGTTTGCCGCCTTATTGGCATCGGCCGGTGTGGCCGTGGGTATGGCTTTGTCAGGCAACTTGCAGAACTTCGCCGGAGGCCTCATCGTGCTGCTGTTCCGTCCCTACAAAGTGGGCGATGTCATCGAAAGCCAGGGAGAGACGGGTACGGTGCGCGAGATACAAATCTTCCACACCATCCTTACTACCTTCGACAACAAGGTGATTTACATTCCTAACGGCGCCTTGAGCAGCGGTACGGTCATCAACTACAGCCGCGAGGAGCTTCGCCGGGTGGATTGGACCATTGGTGTAGAATATAACACAGACTACGACTTGGTGGAGCGCACCGTCCGCGACCTGGTGGCCGCCGACAAGCGCATCCTCACCGAACCTGCTCCGTTTGTTGCCTTGCATGCCTTGGCCGACAGTAGCGTGAACGTCACCGTCCGCGTCTGGGTGAAGAACGCCGACTATTGGAGCGTGTATTTCGACATGAACAAGCGCATCTACGCTGAATTTAATGCAAAAGGCATCGGCTTCCCGTTCCCGCAACTGACGGTACATCAGGCGAAAGACTGATTGTGACAAGAATACAAAAGAAAAGGGATGCGCCCCCCGGCACATCCCTTTTTCCTTTGTTTAACCCTTTAAAAATTGTATTTATGCTCCCGGATGGATAGCCTCAGAAGGACAAACATCTGCGCAAGTACCGCACTCTGTGCAAGCCTCGGGGTCGATAGAATACTTGTCACCTTCAGAGATAGCGCCTACCGGACACTCGTCAATACAAGTTCCGCAAGCAATACAATCGTCACTAATTACGTAAGCCATTTTCTTCTAAGTTTTAAATGATTAGTACTAATTACGGGGACAAATGTAATGCTTTTCCCATTTAGTTGTAACGCTTTTAGCCCTATTTTGTACTAATTTGTTCGCTTTCTAAATAAAATTGCAATGGGAATGGGACGCAAACGGTTGATTTGTAGTGGTTTGAGTTGCATGTCGGGAGCACTGGAGAATACGACGGGAAATCTCGTTATGAAAATAAAGGCTCAGGGGAACAGACAGCCCTGAGCCTTATAGGGGTATATGATTACTTCATCCTTTCAATCAGATGCCCGCTAACTCCACAATCTTATCTACCGCGGCATTCAATCCGTCAGGATTCTTACCGCCGGCCGTAGCGAAGTGAGGTTGTCCGCCTCCGCCGCCTTGTATCAGTTTGGCGGCTTCCTTCACCAAAGCACCCGCTTTCAATCCGGTCGCTACGAGGTTGTCGCTCAGCATCACGGTCAGCATGGGCTTGCCCTCGAATACGGTACCTGCCACGAAGAACAGATTTTCCGTCAACTGTCCGCGAAGCTGGAAAGCCACGTTCTTAACGGTTTCGGCGGGCAAAGGCGCGCAGAACTTGATGAGTTTCACGCCGTTCACGTCTTTGACGCTTTGCAGGAGTCTGTCTTTCAACTGGGCTTCCTTTTCCTTCATGAATTCTTCCACCTGCTTCTTCAGCCCGGCGTTCTCCTCAATGTACCGACGGATGGTACCGCTCAGGTCAGGGGCGTTGTTGAAGAGAGCCTTCAAGTCGCGCAGGGAGTCTTGCAGGCTGTCCATCATCTCTTCTACCCTGGCGCCTGTGTATGCCTCGATACGGCGTACGCCGGCGGCTACGGAACTTTCCGAGATAATTTTCACCATACCAATGTTCCCTGTAGCGGCCACATGGGTACCTCCGCAGAACTCGATGGACGAACCGAACTGAATGACACGTACATGGTCGCCGTATTTCTCGCCAAAAAGGGCGATGGCTCCCAGTTGCTTGGCTTCCTCAATGGGGATGTTGCGGTATTCCTGCAAAGGAATATTGGCGCGAATCTTGGCGTTGACCAAGTGTTCTACCTTGCGGATTTCCTCATCCGTCACCTTCTGGAAGTGAGAGAAGTCGAAACGCAACGAGTCGGGAGTAACCAGTGAGCCTTTCTGCTCTACATGGTCGCCCAATACGGTGCGCAAAGCCTCGTCCAGCAAGTGCGTGCACGAGTGGTTGGCGGCGCAAGCGGCCCGTTTGTCCGTATCCACACACGCCATCATCGGAGCGTCCAAGTGCTCGGGCAACTTCTTGGTGAGGTGGATGGGAAGGTTGTTTTCTTTCTTGGTGTCAATTACTTCGATGGTCTCAAACTCGTTGACCAATACGCCCGTATCGCCTACCTGGCCACCGCTTTCGGCATAGAAGGGTGTCTTGTCCAATACAATCTGATACAGCGTCTGGTTTTTCTGCTTCACCTGGCGATAGCGCAGGATGCTCGTTTCATACTCCGTATAGTCGTAGCCTACAAATTCGGTGGTTCCTTCTTTCAAGGTGATCCAGTCGCCTGTTTCAACGGCGGCGGCATTGCGGGCACGTTGCTTCTGTTGCTGCATCTCGGCATCGAATTCCTTTGTGTTCGCGGTCATGCCGTTTTCGCGAAGGATTAACTCGGTCAAGTCCAAGGGGAAACCAAAGGTGTCGTACAGCGTAAAGGCGTCCTTGCCGCTGATTTCAGTTCTTCCGGCGGCTTTGGCTTCGGCAATGGTCTTTTCCAAGAGGCGGATGCCCGTCTCCAAGGTGCGGAGAAAAGCTTCTTCTTCTTCCTTGATAACCTTTCCTATCAGTTCTTTCTGCGCGTTCAGTTCGGGATATGCCGTCCCCATGTCTTCAATCAGCACCGGCAACAACTTGTACATGAAGGCTTGCTTCTGCCCCAAGAACGTATAGCCATAACGAACGGCACGGCGCAAGATACGGCGGATGACGTAACCGGCCTTGGCGTTGCTGGGCAGTTGTCCGTCGGTAATGGAGAAAGCGATGGTGCGGATGTGGTCGGCAATGACACGCATGGCTACGTCCTTTTGCGGCTCCTCGCCATATTTGGATCCTGACATGATGGCGATGGCCTGGATAAGAGGCTGGAAAACATCGGTGTCATAGTTGGACGTCTTGCCTTGCAGGGTCATGCAGAGGCGTTCGAAGCCCATGCCGGTGTCTATTACCTTGGCGGGCAGTGGCTCTAATGAACCATCTGCCTTGCGGTTGTATTGCATGAACACTAAGTTCCATATTTCGATGACTTGCGGATGGTCATGGTTCACCATGTCACGTCCGGGGATTTGCTTCTTCTCTTCTTCAGAGCGGAGGTCGATGTGTATCTCCGAGCAAGGCCCGCAGGGACCCGTGTCGCCCATCTCCCAAAAGTTGTCGTGCTTGTTACCATTGATAATATGGTCTTTCGGTAAGAACTGCTCCCAATAGGAAGCGGCCTCGTCATCGCGGCTCAGGCCTTCTTCGGGGCTGCCTTCGAATACCGTGGCATACAGATTGGCAGGGTTGATTTTCAATACATCCACCAGGTATTCCCATGCCCAGGAGATGGCTTCTTTCTTGAAATAGTCGCCAAAGGACCAGTTGCCCAGCATTTCGAACATGGTATGGTGGTAGGTGTCGTGCCCCACTTCCTCCAGGTCGTTGTGCTTGCCGCTGACGCGAAGGCACTTTTGCGAGTCGGCTACCCGTTTGTATTTAGCCGGGTGATTGCCTAAGATGATGTCTTTGAATTGGTTCATGCCTGCGTTGGTGAACATCAACGTCGGGTCGTCTTTAATAACCATGGGAGCCGAGGGGACGATGTGGTGTCCTTTGCTCTCGAAGAAACTCTTGAACGAGTCTCTGATTTCGTTTGCAGTCAACATATATACTATCAATAACTTAAAAACTCAAAAATCTGCGCAAAGATAGCTTGTTTTTATTACTTTTGCCGCATCGACCACCGAAATATTTCCAAAAACATGCGTAAAGTTTACTATATCTATAATCCTCAGACGCAGACCTACGACCGCATCTACCCCACTGTGCGGCAGCGCATCATGAGTTATCTGCGCCGTTTGTTCATCGGCATGGGCTTGTGGGCAGGCAGTGTCATTGTGCTTTTATTGATATTCGGCTCGCCTTCGGAGAAAGAATTGCGGGCGGAGAACAGCCAGTTGCAGGCCCAATACAACGTGCTCTCTCGCCGCATGGACGAAGCAATGGCGGTGTTGCAGGACATCCAGCAGCGCGATGACAATCTCTATCGGGTCATCTTCATGGCCGACCCTATTCCTTCCGCCATCCGCCAGGCAGGGTACGGAGGCACTAACCGGTATGAACATCTGAAGGATATGGCCAATGCCGACTTGGTGATAAACACCACGCAGAAGCTGGATGCGCTTACCAAGCAACTTTACATCCAATCCAATTCTTTTGATGAAGTGGTGGAAATGTGCAAGAACCACGACGAGATGCTCCGTTGCATCCCCGCTATTCAGCCTATTTCCAACAAGGACCTGAAGAAAACGGCTTCCGGATACGGCACACGTGTAGACCCCATTTATGGCACGACCAAGTTTCATGCGGGCATGGACTTCTCGGCTTCCATCGGCACCGATGTCTATGCCACGGGCGATGGCACGGTGATAAAGGTAGGCTGGCAAACCGGTTATGGCAAGACGATTGTCATCGACCACGGCTTTGGCTATCAGACCGTATACGCCCATCTCAGTGACTATCATACCAAAGTGGGGCGTAAGGTAGTGCGTGGCGAAGTGATAGGCGCCGTGGGCAATACGGGCAAGAGCACCGGGCCTCACCTGCATTACGAGGTTCACGTCAAAGGGCGTGTGGTGAATCCCGTCAACTATTATTTTATGGATCTCAGCGCGGAGGATTATGACCGCATGATACAACTGGCGGCCAATCATGGCAAGATGATGGATTAAACCTTATTCAAAGCTCAGATAACGGGCTATACGCCTCAAATCTTCTTGGGTAAATTCCTCATAGAGTGCAAATGGCTTGAGATTTTTCAACGGGCCGTGTTTTTTGCGATATTCTACAAGAGCTTTAGCTTGGTAGAAATTGAGGTAAGGATGACGATTCAACCGGTTGATGCCGCTACGGTTTACGGGAATGCGCACAAGGACGGTCGTGTCGATGGTGAACCATTCTGTTAATAAGCTGTCATTCAGGTTGATTTCTCTTAGTTGACTGATGTGGTAGAAGCCTCCTAAGCGTTGGCGATAACTGCAAATGAGGCGTGCGATGCCGCTCCCTATGCCGGGAATTTTTTTCAGTTCGGTGGTGTCTGCCCGGTTTAAGTCGATTTTAGTTCCGGGTGCGTATTTCTCTGCTTTCTGTGGAAAACTGTCGGTTCGGGCTTCTGAGAGAAAGAGGGACGGACGGGCATGTGTCGTGTCTGTTTGCGCAATGCGGATGTAGGGAGATAGAGCGTGATATTGTTCTTCGGTTAAACCATAGATTTTGCGGAAATCGTCCGGACGGCGGAACTTGCCGCCTTTCTCCCGATAGCGAAGAATGTTGCGTGCCATCCAACCCGGCAGTCCTAATTGGCGGAATGTGGCCGAGTCGGCTGTATTCGGGTCAAATAGCGTCAGCACCGGAGCGTTCTCGCCCGGAGAAGAATACCACGTACTTTGCCGGCGCCTCTTTTCTTCGCTTTCTTTTTGCCGGACAGAAGCGATGAAAGCCTGATAATCTTTTACCGCTTCTTTTTGAGCCTCCAACGCTTCGGCGGTAAATGTTCTTCGAGCTTGCCTATAGCTGTAAATTTTCTCAACGAGAATGACAAGAAGAATGAGTATCATCCATACGATAAGCCCTCTCCGTTCAGTCCGTGAGAAGAAAAGAAAGGCGCGCGGCAACTTACGCATGGCATCGGATTATTTCAGCAATCCCAATTCGTTGATGAAAATGAACGCAATGCCTATCGGGGCCACAAACTTCAACAAGAATAGCCACGAACGGTATATCCACACTTTCAGCGTGCCATTGTTGCTGACTTCTTTCCATACGATACGCCGGTTCATGAACCATCCCGTAAAGATAGCGATGAAGAAACCGCCTAACGGAAGCATGATTTTAGCTGTCAGGTAGTCGAAGAAGTCAAACAAGGTCATCCCGAAGAGAGTCAGTTCCTTGCCTATGCCCAGCGAGAGCGAACTCAAGATGCCCAGGATGGAGCAACCGATGGTCACCAGAATAGCTGCCTTGCGTCGCGTCATGTTGAATTCTTCGTGCAGATAGGCAGTCACTACTTCATGCAGGGAAATAGTGGAGGTAAGGGCGGCCAATGCCAACAACACGTAGAACATGATGGACAAAAGCACTGCCAGCCAAGGAAGACCGCCGAAAGCCTGTTGGAAAACATTGGGCAGGGTGATAAACAACAAACTGGGGCCGGCATCCGGCTGTATGCCTACCGAGAAAGCCGCGGGAAAGATGATAAAGCCGGACAAAACAGCCACCAGCGTATCTATCACTCCGACATTCAGGGCCGTTTTAGGCAGGTTGACGTCCTTGCGGAAGTAAGACGCATAGGTGCAGAGACACCCCATCCCTAAACTGAGCGAGAAGAAGGCTTGTCCCATTGCTCCCAATAGCACATTGGCATCCACCTTGCTGAAATCCGGCTGTAGCAAGAATTTGAGCCCGTTCCCTGCACCCGGCAACGAAATGGCACAGGCTGCAAGCACCAGAAGCAAAATGAAAAGCATCGGCATCATGATTTTCGAAGACTTCTCGATACCCTTCTCCACTCCTTTCACCACAATAAAATGTGTCATCAGCATAAACACTAATGTCCAAAATACGGGACGCCAAGGATTCTGCACAAAATTATTGAAAGAGGAGATAAATCCGTCGGCCGATTGTCCGGAAAAGCTATTGGTAGCTGCCTGCACAATGTAGTCGAGCGTCCAACCCGCCACCACGGAGTAATATCCCAAGATCAGGAAACCGGCCAGCACTCCCATGCGGCCTACCCATTTCCAAGGGGTACCGGGCGCCAATGTCTGATAGGCTCGTGCCGTATTGGAACGCGAATGTCTGCCGATGGAGAACTCGGCCACCATAATAGGAATGCCGAAGAATAGCACACATCCTATATATATAAGTATAAAGGCTGCTCCCCCATGGTTGCCGGTTTCGTAAGGGAAACGCCAGATGTTGCCTAAGCCTACCGCCGAACCGGCCGAAGCCAGAATTACACCCAATTTGCTGCCGAAGTTTGCTCTGTTGCTTTTTGTCGTCATATCAATGCCTCCACTGTCATTTTGTTATGAATACATGATTCTTTGCGGCAAAGATAATAGAAAAGATAGAATACAGAACTATCTATGAGCTAAATATTTTCTGTAATTTTGGAATAATCTCCTTATTCCCTTAAAATAAGGACTTTGGGTAGATAACCCGATTTTGAGGTAACGATTTGCCAACTGTTCTTGTTGCTGTATTCTGCTCAGCTATGCTTTCTTAGCAACTCGTTGTGTATGCAAAGGTAGTATAATTATCCGAGATACTGCCACTGTTCAAAAGAAAAATACTATCCTTTGTCTCTTCTCTTGATATTGTGTTGTTTTACCTTGTGATATAGGGTAGGTACACTTACTTCTAACAAATAAGCGGCTACCCTATAATTGCCACGTGCGTATTCTATGGCTTGGATAATGCGTTTCTTTTCTTCTTTCTTGTTTGTTTTGAGGGATAAAGGATAGTAGTATTCCCGTGTATTGCCGAGTTCCAAATCTTCTCTACATATGAGTTCATGCTCCGCCAACAATACGGCTGCACGTACCTTCTGCCTGAGTTCACGGACGTTGCCCGACCACTTGTTGAATAGTATCGCAGTACGTGCAGAGTTGTCAAAGCCTTGTGTCTGACGGTTGAATTCTTTGTTGGCTTGCTTCCGAAAGAACTCTGCCAACGGCATGATGTCATCTTGACACTCCCTGAGAGGTGGAACGGTTATCGTAAAGTCCTGCAAACGGTATAGCAAATCCTGCCGAAACCGCTTTTCGGTTACGGATCTGTTCAAATTCTCGTTGGTGGCGGCTATTATCCTCGCATTGAATGTTCGGTCTGCCTTTGCCCCGATTGGTCGGTATCTCTTTTCCTGAATGGCTCTCAATAACATTTGTTGGGTTTCAATCGGGAGATTGCCCACTTCATCAAGAAACAGCGTTCCTCCGTTGGCTTCTTGGAAAAATCCTGTTTTCGCTGCATCCGCACCTGTAAACGCTCCTTTCTCGTGTCCGAAAAATGCGGAATAGGTCAATGCAACGGACAACGAGCCGCAATCCACGGCAACGAAAGGCTTATCCGCCCGTTTGCTGGTTTACAACAGCAAAACTTCAAATAAAAGTATCGGCAATGGAGTGCGAATTTAGAGGAGTGGAGTTTGGATGATGT
>CASGED010000014.1 GCA_949300425.1 uncultured Bacteroides sp. | reverse complement strand
TGCTTTATTTCTGAATATCAGAGCGACGGCTTTTCCTCGTCCTCCTTCTTCGCCCTCGTGGAGCGAGCCTTCGAGATAGCTTTCTGACGCTCAATCATCGCGTTCACGTGGTCGATAAAGGTAGCGTATGCCGTATCGCCGTTTATCATCGCCAGCGCGTTCACCGTATCAACCAGCGAACGGTAGGCGGCTTCGGCGGCGGTGCGGGTTTCCTTCACGATGCCCACCTGACGGGCTGCATCGGCTTCCGTGCGTGCGGCGGCTGCGGCAAGGAACGCTTCTTCTTTCGTTTTCAAGTCGGTAATCCATACGTCGAGATTGAGCGAAGTACGTTTAGCGGAATCAAACGCTTCCAAGTCCTGCAACAGATTGTGCAGCACGCCGCTTTCCTCGGTCTGCGCCAGCTTCGTGGGGTCGCCGTACTTGTCGAACAACGATTTCGCTTCGGCAGCGTTGGCGGCTACTTCGGCGGTCGGATGAGCGCACATTGCCGTCAGGTAATTGTTCGCCCCTCGCCATGAGGCGTCACGGGCATCATCGGTTGCCGTAGCCGTGGCGGTGGCAGGGTTTGTAGAAGACGCTTTCAGCGCATCGTCGAAAGCGTCAAAGCCGGAATCGAAGGTGGTGGTCGCCGCAGTTTGCGCAGCGGGCGGCTCTTCGCCGGGAAGGTTCGCCGTTTCAGCCTTGACTTGTTTCAGATAGCCGAAACATTCCTCCACACGCAGGGTGGAGATTCCGAAGTTCTTAATTTTCTTCATAATCATTCTATTTTTTGATTGTTTGTAGCAAATGTAGGCTTTTTCCCTCATAATCCGGCAGGATTTCCCCTAAAAATATCTCGGATAGAGCCAATCCGTCCCGATTGATGCTGTCCGAGCCTCGGACGATGCCAATCCTGCAGGATAAGTGCTGTCAGAGCCTCGGATGATGCCAATCCTACAGGATAAGTGCTGTCGGAGCCTCGGATAGGTGAAATCCGCGCCGATTGGAACTGTCGGAGGCTTCGACGGCGGTTATCGGGGAGGATTGGAAGAAAATTTGCGTGGGCAAGTAGTCATTTAGGAGATTTAGGATTAATCTGCATAAGGCAGATATTCATTTGGAACGGGGAGATGAAAACGGCGGCATAAGGCAAGCACATCTCTGATATCATTGTCATCAAAAGCATATCCTGTATGAAAAGCGACTTGTGCTTGCGGAGGGATGCAGGACACTTTCTTCTTGCCGATATAACCCTCCCCGCTGAACGTATCCGCCGGATAAGTTTCTCCTTCAAAGACGATGCAGCCATCTGCGTCATAATTAAACAAATGCAGGTCCACTGTCCGCCTATCCGCATCTGCAAAAACGATATGATTAGGCGTGGAGTAGGCTTCGGTTCGCTCCTTGAATCCTTGTTGGTGTAAGGCATGGATGAAACGCGCCGCCTGTCTCTCCTCCACAAACAGGTCTATATCCTGATGTTCCCTTGTCTGTTCGCCCAGCAAGGCGTCCACGCCCCATCCGCCGTCGATGAAAACATTTATCTCCAAGCTTTCAGCAAGGTTGATTAAAGCAATAGCGTCTTTTTCGGTGATCATATTCGTTATTTTAGAAGTTGTTTGCGAAGATAAGGAAAATCGGGGAGCGGGGCAAGGATTATTTCCCCATTGTTTCTTTCACCCTCGCCAGTAGGTTCGTAATATCCATTTCACTCATCCACACGCTTGCGGTATCGGACGGCACGGCAATCCTGCCGCATCCGTCCATCGTGATTGTTGTCCGTTTCATAGGCTGTGCGTTATAGGACGAAACGTCCGCTTACCTTGCTTTCAAAGGCGGATATGTCGTTTTCAAGTTTCGTGTTGGTCACTTTCGCGTAAATCTGCGTGGTGGTGATATTGGTATG
>CASGED010000013.1 GCA_949300425.1 uncultured Bacteroides sp. | reverse complement strand
GGCAGCCCCATTCGTTTCAGCAGTTTGTTCATAACATGGATGATATTAAGTTGGATAGTTCTAAGTCATGTGGACAGGCGTTTTTTTGCGGGCTACACTTATTACTTCTTATTGTCCTGCAAATATATGCGTTTTTTTCATGCTTTTGCGCGTGGAACGCCGGTATTTTTCTGTTTTCTGCGTAAATCACTTCTTTCTGCTCAGAACTCTTCCGCTTCTTCCAAATTGGCGAAACGTCCTATTTTCCCATTCTTAACCTCTATCAGGGCCGGATAGATGCTTTCTTTGTATTCCGGGAAGTAAAGATTCAATTCATCGTCCAGCCAGACATTCTTCCGCTCCAGCAGAGTCTTGCCTAATTTGATGCGCAATTCTTTGCGGGAAACGAAATTGGTGAATACGAACAACAGGGTGGAATCGGCCTGGTGTCGGATACAATAGTCTTCGGCTTCGGACACACATCCCGGGCAACCGCCGTTAGGCACCAACACAATATGCCTGTACCTATTCAAGACTTCTCCCGGCAATAGCCTTTCCAAGGCATCTCCCACTTTTTCCTCATAAGGAACAGGCTGCTTGCAAGACACTATTGTAAACGCCAGCATACAGGCCATTCCACCTCGTCGCATCAGTTGTTTCCACATGGCAGTGAATCTTGTTCGAGGACATAAGTCCCCACGCAGTCTTTTTTCTCAAACCACCGTGCCTTGACACAGACATGGCCGCGACCGTCTATGCGGGGCTCGCACACGCCCCTCTTGCTGCGATATTGCTTCAACTCCGGTTTGTCGAGGTCTCGCTTCGTGAGGCAGGTGGTCGGTTTGTAGGTTTGCGGGTTCTCATTAAGTTCACTTCCCGGTATTTCGCTTACCCCGGCGGACAAGACAAGCGTCAAAAGAATGAATAAATATTTCATAATCTGAACCTCCTATGTCGTTATTGGTTTTCTGTATGTTTCCGTTCTACACCCAATATTTGAAACGTCAGGTGATCTTCGTCTTTAAGGTCTGCTAATTGTATATGCAATCCCTCCGGGCTGACGTAGGCGTTATAAGGGTTGTAAGGCTTTCCTTCGGGCAGGCGGCTTTCGCCCAGGTAATGGAAGTCCTTGTCCAGTACGATGACTACCACCGGTTTGTCGTTCAGCGTGCCTTTTCGGTGATTGGGGAACGGCAGGCGGGCTATGCGGTAATACAACTGTCGATAAGGGTCGGCCAGCACTGCGTCATAGGAAGGCTGACTGTAATACCAGTCGGAAATGGCTTCCTCGGGCACATCGTCGGGGAATTTCTGCTTGGACTCGTTGAACGGCTTGATGGTCTTGATGAGACGGCTGCCTGCATATACGGAGTCGCGCTGTCCGGTGGACAAATCGTAAATCCACACATGGTGGTCGGCGGGGAAACTCAAGATGACTTTTCCTGCCCCGGCCAAGTCCATAGAGGGCTGGCGATAGAAGAAATTGCCTCCCCAATCATAGTGGCGGTATTGCTCCGGATAAGGATTCGCATACGAGCAATTTTCCGTACGAATGTCGTACAGTAATGTAACAAATGTGTTATCTGCCCGCTCCAGTGTGGTTTCTGCCAGGAAGCCACCCCCCATCAGCAACGTTCCGTCTTGGGCGTACAGCATCGGCATCCTGCTTTCCAAGTAGGGTGAGGTGAGAAAACGGGTGGTGTCTTCCAGTTGGGCATCCGGGTCAAACATCCGGTAGGTCCGTGCAACAATTCCTTCTTGGTCAGCCAGTTTTACTTGTCCGCTCGAAGTGGCATAGGTGAAGATGGAATCGGCATTGTGGTAACAATAGCCTTGCAGGTTACCTACGCCATTGGAGCCTTCCAGGTCGAAACGGACGACATCCCGCAGGGTGTCTTGCTTGGCATCATACAGATAGATAGCGTTGGTATGTGGGTTTAGAAAAGAGAACAATGGAATACTGTCATCGGGGATATACCGGACATATTCTATCATGCTAAGGGCTGTGTTATCATCCAGCACATAGGATTTTGTGCCCTTGACGGTGACCTCGCACAAGGACTCAAACTTATCGGCATAGGTGTTACGCACACCGGATTGACCGCAGGAAGCAAATGTCAGAACGGATATAGCCCCACACAATGACCATGTATTCTTTTTCATATTTTATCTTAATTCTATCCTTATCGTCCTGTTGAGCAGGAAGTGTTTCCGCCATGGCAAAAGCCATTATCGCACACAACTAATGATAGAAAAAATACACTTCTTCATGGCGGATACATTTTTTAAGATTTTCAATATTACTTGCAAATGTATGTTGTATTAAGGAATGAAGCAAATAATTTGTTACTTTTTCCCCTTATCAAATATGTTTTTTAAACCGATTTAACGCAAGCGGCAATAAAATGCCACTTGCTTGTATTCCTGTCTTCGGGAATATTGTCTAATTTAGCCTGTGTTGCACTAAATGTTTTTAGCATTCCTCTCCTTGCTGACGAAAAAAATGTCAATTAGTGTTGGGGGGCTTGTTTGTTAACGTGAGGATGTTGTGTGTAATGCAAACTGTAAGAAACTTCACAAGAAACTTCTTTAGCCCTTTTATTTTTGCCATCGGCCTGCAATATAGGCTTTTTTTCTTACCTTTGCACGATGAAATTCAATATTGTTCTTGCGTTTACGTCCGGCAGCATCAACGTCTGCGGGCGGAGACTATTGCGGACACGGACGGAGATATCTCCGTATACGGGCGGGGATATCCCCGCCTAAGCGCTGGGATACAACATCTTGCAAATTATATATAATCAGAATAGGACAATGATAACCATCGAACAACTGAAGGACGTCCGGGAGCGCACCGAAGCGTTGAACCGCTACCTGGACATCGAAGGCAAGAAGATACAAGTGGAGGAAGAACAGCTGCGCACGCAGGCACCCGGATTCTGGGACGACCAGAAGGCTGCCGAGGCACAGATGAAGAAGGTGAAGGGCCTGCAG
>CASGED010000012.1 GCA_949300425.1 uncultured Bacteroides sp. | reverse complement strand
GCTGACCTGCTTCCTGGTTCCGTCCGGCCTCCCCTTGCTGGGTATGCTGTTCTTCGGTAATCTGTTGAAGGAAAGTGGCGTAACCCGTCGCTTGGCCAACACCGCCAGCGGTCCGCTGATTGATACCATCACCATCCTGCTAGGTCTGACGGTAGGTGCTTCCACGCAAGCGTCCGAGTTCCTGACGACTGACTCCTTGTGGATTTTCGGTCTCGGTGCCGCATCATTCTTTATCGCTACCGCTTCGGGCGTGCTCTTCGTGAAGATATTCAACATCTTCTTGAAGAAAGACAACAAGATTAACCCGCTTATCGGCAACGCCGGTGTATCTGCCGTGCCCGACTCAGCCCGTATCTCACAGATTGTCGGTTTGGAGTACGACCCCACCAACTATCTGCTGATGCACGCCATGGGTCCCAACGTAGCAGGTGTTATCGGGTCGGCCGTAGCCGCCGGTATCTTGTTGGGCTTCCTGATGTAAACAAACTTGCGAGATTTATAAATAAAGAAACGCCTTGCCCGATTCGTCCGGCAAGGCGTTTCTTTATTATAATATGGATAACGTTACGCTACAATTATCACCATTACGACAATTATACTTTCCAAGTATTCATATAAATACTCGGAAGCGCATAATCCGAAGCGGCAAAACATAAACCGAATATGATAGCGCTAACCACCCAAAGTAAAAGCAACGTCCACTTTAGCCCTCCGGCCATAGGCTGCCACTTCAACATGCCGCGCAAAACAGTATGCACAAGGCTAAACAACGGAATGGCCACCAACAATATGCCGGCAATGTACATCGCGATGGCGGCGAAAGGCGAAGCGGGCATCACAATGTCCATTGTAGGAAACAAGGAAAACAATGCCGCGCCTCCCCCCAAGGCCACCGCAATGGCCGCAAATAATAAAGCTACAAAAGCCACTCCCAACGCAAACAAGATGGGGCTGCACACAATAATCAACAGAATCAGCCCAATCTTCAGTATCCATCCTATAACGGTGACAAACGCATCGCCTATCCGTTGCAAAAGTGTGCGGGGCTTGTCTGAACGCATGAAATTGCTCACCCCATCCGTCACTTTCTCAAAACCTCCGGTCACCGTCTTGCCGATATTTTCCACGGTCACCGCTTCGCCATACATACTAAGTTTCTCAGCGGCCGTTCGGGCTTCGGGCACTATCAGCCAGCAGATAATATAAATCGGTATCAACGCACCACATCCGAATATCATGGTGATAAACAACACCAAACGAATCAATGTGACGTCCCAACCTAAATAAGCTGCCAAACCGCCGCACAAACCTCCCAACATTTTGTCATCCGGATTACGAAACAAACGCCGGCGTACTTTCTGGGGCTCTTCTTCCCTACTCCATGCCCCCGGCCCGTAACCGTCATTGCCGCTCTCCTGTCTGTTTCCATCATCTTCATTGTCCATTTCCTCCGGTTTTCCCATGCGGCTTATCACCTCCTCTACATCGGCCAAGGTAATGACTTGCAGGCCGGCGTCCACCTTCTCAGAGAAGAGTTCAGAAATGCGTCGTTCGATGTCGTCCACTATTTCGTCAGCCCCTTCACTCTTACTGAAGTGCTGTTTCAGATTCATCAAGTAATTGTCCAACAGGCAGTAAGCGTCATCGTCTATATTGAATACCGTCCCGCCCAGATTCACTGTAAGTGTCTTTTTCATCGTTTCAAAATTTATCGTTGATTAGATTAAATGTTATGCTCCGTTACATTAAATGTTATGCCTCGTCACATTAAATGTTACGCCCCGTCACATTTAATGTTATTTTCCGTCTCTCCGTTCTGCCGGATGTGGTTCACCGTTTCGTTCAATTCTTGCCAGGCTTGCTCCAATTCCTGCAAGAAATCTTCTCCTTTCGGGGTCAACCGGTAATACTTCCGGGGAGGACCTTGGGTAGATTCTATCCACTCGTACCCCAATAAGTCATCGTTCTTCAGGCGGGTCAGCAACGGGTAAAGCGTACCTTCCACCACAATCAGCCGTGCCTTCTTCAACTTTTGGATGATGTCCGAGGCGTATGCCGGCTCTTTGTGCAGCAAAAGCATGATGCAATATTCAAGCATCCCTTTCCGCATCTGCGATTTCACATTGTCTACATTCATATCATTTCTTTAAATAATTGATATTCTTTATTATTTTGCATGGCACAAATATATGCTTTATTTTAGTACCTTGCATTACATACTACTATATTTTAATCATGATTAACTATAATCTTAGATATTTTCGTATCTTTGCACCCGTAAATAAAAGGGTATTAGTTTAGAAAAATCAAAATTAGAGTATGATTACAGTATCAAACGTAGCAGTGCAATTCGGCAAACGGGTATTATTCAATGACGTCAATCTGAAATTTACTAACGGGAATTGCTATGGCATCATCGGTGCCAACGGAGCGGGCAAATCGACTTTCCTGCGCACCATATCGGGCGAACTGGAGCCTACGAAAGGCTCTATTACATTAGGACCGGGCGAACGTCTGTCCGTATTGAGCCAGGACCACTTTAAATGGGACGCCTACACGGTGATGGACACGGTGATGATGGGGCACACCGTCTTGTGGGACATCATGAAACAACGCGAGGCTCTCTACGCCAAGGAAGATTTTACGGACGAAGACGGCATGCGCGTGAGCGAGCTGGAAGAGAAGTTTGCCGAATTGGACGGATGGAATGCCGAGAGTGACGCCGCTTCCCTTTTGAGCGGACTTGGCATCAAGGAGGACAAACACTACGCACAGATGAGCGAACTGAACAACAAGGAAAAAGTGCGCGTGATGCTGGCGCAGGCTCTTTATGGCAATCCGGACAATTTGTTACTGGACGAGCCTACAAACGACCTGGATATGGAGACCGTGACATGGCTTGAGGAATACCTCTCCAACTTTGAGCACACGGTGCTCGTCGTAAGCCACGACCGCCACTTCCTCGACTCCGTATGCACCCACACGGTTGACATAGACTATGGCAAGATAAATCTTTTTGCAGGCAATTATAGTTTCTGGTATGAGTCCAGCCAATTGGCTCTGCGCCAACTGCAAAACCAGAAGGCCAAGGCCGAGGAGAAACGTAAAGAGCTGGAAGAGTTTATCCGGCGATTCAGTGCCAACGTGGCCAAAAGCAAACAGACGACCAGCCGCAAGAAGATGTTGGAGAAGCTGACTGTAGAGGAAATAAAACCTTCGTCGCGCAAGTATCCGGGCATCATCTTCACGCCTGAACGTGAACCGGGCAACCAGATATTGGAAGTAGCCGGCCTGACCAAGAAGCTGGATGACGGGACGGTATTGTTCCGCGATGTGAACTTCAACGTAGAGAAAGGAGATAAAATTGTTTTTCTCTCACGCGACCCGCGTGCCATGACCGCACTTTTCGAAATAATCAACGGGAACATGAAACCGGACGAAGGACACTACAACTGGGGTGTAACCATCACCACGGCCTACCTGCCGCTGGACAACACGGCATTCTTCAACACCGACCTTAATCTGGTGGAGTGGCTCAGCCAGTTTGGCGAAGGCAACGAAGTGTACATGAAGAGTTTCCTGGGGCGCATGCTCTTCTCGGGCGAAGAGGTCCTGAAGAAAGCCAGTGTCTTGTCCGGAGGTGAGAAGATGCGTTGCATGATAGCCCGCATGCAACTGCGCAACGCCAACTGCCTCATACTGGATACACCCACCAACCACCTGGACCTGGAATCCATTCAGGCATTCAACAATAATCTGAAGATTTACAAAGGCAATATCCTCTTCTCCTCGCACGACCACGAATTTATACAAACCGTGGCCAACCGCATCATCGAGCTGACCCCGCGAGGCATCATCGACAAGATGATGGAGTATGACGAGTATATCAGCTCGGAACACATCAAGGAACTGAGAGCGAGAATGTACGCATAAACAAATGCGTTTTTAATTTTAATGAAGAATGGTGAATGAAGAATTGCCATGCAGCGTGATTGTACACACTGACAGCGCAACCTAATTCTTCATTCATCATTCTTCATTCATCATTCATAAACCAACTTTCCCGGTCCGTCACCAAAAAGGTTGTCACCTAAAGCGGTTATCTCATTACCCGTGACCCGCACTTGGCGCAAACGTTCGCATCCCATGAAGGCACCGAACTCAATGGCAGACACTCCGGAGGGGAGTTCAATCTCCGTCAGGCGCACGCAACCGCTGAAAGCACGTTGCCCGATGGTTTTCAATCCTTTGGGAAGCACTACATGAAGAAGGTATTTCTTCTGCGTAAACGTATAGTCGGGTATCTGCGCAGCGTTGCACCGAGCCATATCTACGGATACGAGGTTAGGCATATAGTCGCGCACCAATTTGAAGTCGGCTTCGTCCATCTTGCCTTCGATGGTCAGATAATTTACTTCCTTAGGCTGGATGCCTTCGCGCAAGAGGATGCTTGCCAGGCTTTCCATCTTGCCTATCTGTACCTTGGCCACCACGGGGTCGCCTTCGAGGATGGCAAAACTCTTCCAACGCTTCTCGCCCCGGTAGGCGTCACTACTGCCCAAAGGCACAAAAACTGCACTGACGCTATCGCCCAAGGCCTCAGGGAACAGAGTGGGAGCCTTTTTCCGGCGTATCTGGCAAATCTTCAAGTTTGTACACCCCTTGAAGGCGCCGTCCTCTATATTCTTGGTCTTGTCCGAAAGAA
The DNA here is from genome assembly GCA_949300425.1 of uncultured Bacteroides sp. Classification (GTDB taxonomy): domain Bacteria; phylum Bacteroidota; class Bacteroidia; order Bacteroidales; family Bacteroidaceae; genus Bacteroides. The sequence goes on along the minus strand of CASGED010000012.1, from coordinate 22,903 downwards.
TAATTCGCCTTAACGTCGTTTTTCCTTTCCACGTACTGTCATTAATCTGCTTACAAAAGGCGTAGGCGGGTATGGAACCGGCCGGATAGAGGTAGAATTTATCAGAACGCGTACCTCCCTTGCCCGCATACATACTGATGCTGGCGGTGGAGATGTCAAGCACCCGCAACGATGTAAACTCGTCTCTTAGATGACGGAAGTCTACCGCATTAAGTTTCCCTTGCAGCGTAAGGTTTGTTATCTGGTTCGCCTCCTCTTGGGTGAGCAACTCTACCAGCGTGCCAGCTTTAGGCACATAAAAAGTTCTTTTCTCCTGGGCATAAGTCAAGTCGGCTATGCCCAAACCGACGAGTAACGTAATCGTTTTCCAATTCATATCACATTCTGATTTTTATATGGAGGTCAAAGTTACGGAGATTTTATTGTACGCTATCAGAATTAGCGTTATAGCTTCTTAAAAGTTGCGTAGAAGAAAAGGAAATCCTTATCTTTGTCAACGGAAACAGCCATTATCCTTACAAGAATTGCAATAACAACTACATTTATAGCTATAAATATATGAGAAAAATCAAAGTAGGCATTATCCAACAAGCTAACGTAGCCGACTTGCGCACCAACCTGATGAACTTGGCCAAGAGCATCGAGGCATGCGCCGCACACGGGGCACAACTTGTTGTCCTTCAAGAGCTTCACAATTCCCTCTACTTCTGTCAGACGGAAAGCACCCGCATGTTCGACCTGGCAGAACCCATCCCCGGCCCTTCCACGGGCTTCTATTCCGAACTGGCCGCGTCAAACCGCATCGTGCTTGTCACCTCGCTTTTCGAGAAGCGCGCTCCCGGTTTGTACCACAATACAGCCGTAGTCTTCGATCGGGATGGCTCCATTGCAGGGAAATACCGTAAGATGCACATTCCCGACGATCCGGCCTATTACGAGAAATTCTACTTCACACCCGGCGACATCGGTTTTCAACCCATCGAGACTTCCTTGGGCAAGTTAGGCGTACTGGTATGTTGGGACCAATGGTACCCCGAAGCCGCCCGATTGATGGCACTCCGCGGCGCAGAACTTCTTATCTACCCCACTGCCATCGGCTGGGAAAGCACCGACACCGATGAGGAGAAAGCACGCCAATTAGGAGCCTGGATTATCTCACAACGCGGACACGCCGTAGCCAACGGACTGCCCGTCATTTCCGTAAACCGTGTAGGCCATGAACCTGACCCTTCCAGACAAACGAATGGCATTCTCTTTTGGGGAAACAGTTTCGTGGCAGGCCCGCAAGGCGAGCTTCTGGCTCAAGCCAGCAATACCGAACCGGAAAACCTGGTGGTGGAAATAGACATGGAACGTTCGGAAAACGTACGCCGCTGGTGGCCTTTCTTGCGCGACCGGCGCATTGACGCCTACGGAGAAATCACGAAACGGTTTATTGACTGAATCAGTGGAAAGTGACGCGCCTATTCATCAGGAAATTGACCGCACCATAAACAAAAAGGCCAAGGAATTGGGCAAGATACTCATTACAATGCAAGCCCTCCACCAAGCCAACGAGGAAAAGGAATTGGGCTGCGTAGGCCAGCCCGAAAGCGATAAGAAAGAGCAGCACCTGACGCCAGGTGTTGCTCTTTTTGTCTAAAGGAAATATCCAATACTTGCTCCAGATGAAATTATGCGTTTGGGTGACAATGTACGCCACCACGTTAGAGAGCATATAGTCTTCGTCTGCCACGTGCATCATCAACCATACGACCAGTGCCGTAATCAGCGCATTCAGCGTACCGATAGTGGCAAAACGGAATACTCTCGTTGATTCTTTCACTCCTTAATGTCTACTATCAGATGTAATTCGTCCAATTGTTTCTGATCCAAACAGCCAGGAGCATCGAGCATGACGTCACGCCCACTGTTGTTCTTTGGGAAGGCGATGCAATCGCGGATGCTGTCCAGTCCGGCAAGGATGCTTACCCAACGGTCCAGTCCGTAAGCCAGACCTCCGTGAGGGGGCGCGCCAAACTTGAAGGCGTTCATCAGGAAGCCGAACTGCTCTTGCGCCTTTTCGGGCGTGAAACCAAGAATCTCGAACATCTTTGCCTGCAACTGCGCATCGTGGATACGGATGGATCCACCGCCCAGTTCCACACCGTTGCACACCATGTCGTAGGCATCGGCACGGACAGCTTCGGGGTTCGTATCCAACAGAGGTATGTCTTCGTCCTTCGGATGAGTAAACGGATGGTGCATAGCCATCAGGCGGTTCTCCTCATCGCTCCATTCGAACATCGGGAAATCTACCACCCAAAGAAGAGCGAACTTGTTCTTGTCACGCAAGCCCAATTGGTTGCCCATCTCAAGACGAAGCTCGCAAAGTTGCTTACGGGTCTTCATGGCATCGTCTCCGCTCAATATTAATATCAAGTCACCCGGCTTGGCGCCGAAGGCTTCTTTCATTTTCTGCAATACATCTTGCGAATAGAACTTGTCCACGCTGGACTTCACGTTGCCATCGGCTTCGACACGGGCGTAAACCATGCCCTTGGCGCCAATCTGAGGCTTCTTTACAAATTCGGTAAGGGCATCCAGTTGCTTACGCGTATAGTGTGCGGCGCCTTCGGCACAGATACCTCCGATGTAGGCTGCATTGTCGAATACAGAAAATCCATGTCCTTTGAGGATATCCATCAATTCCACAAACTTCATACCGAAACGCAAATCGGGCTTGTCGGAACCGTAATACTTCATGGCCTCCGACCAAGGCATACGTTGGAAAGGTTCTGTCAATTCTACCCCGCGCAATTCCTTGAACAAGTATTTTGCCATACCTTCGAAAAGGTTGATGACATCATCCTGCTCTACAAAAGACATCTCGCAATCTATCTGCGTGAACTCCGGTTGACGGTCGGCACGCAGGTCCTCATCACGGAAGCACTTGGCTATCTGGAAATAACGGTCGAAACCGGAAACCATGAGCAATTGTTTCAAAGTCTGTGGGCTTTGAGGCAAGGCGTAGAATTGTCCCGGATTCATGCGCGAAGGCACCACGAAGTCACGCGCGCCCTCCGGCGTAGATCCGATGAGAAGCGGAGTCTCCACTTCGATGAAACCTTGGCTATCCAAATACTTGCGCACCTCGATGGTCATCTTGTGACGCAACTCCAGATTCTTGCGCACGGCGTTACGGCGCAAGTCTAAGTAACGGTACTTCATGCGGATGTCGTCACCTCCGTCCGTATTGTCCTCGATAGTGAAAGGAGGCGTCTGGGCGGTGTTGAGCACGCTCAATTCCGACACGATGATTTCTATATCGCCCGTGGGCATGTTGGCGTTCTTACTATAACGCTCGTTGACTGTTCCCTTTACTTGGATGACATATTCACGTCCCAAGTGGTTGGCCTGTTCGCAAAGGTCCGCGTTCACTTCCTCGTTAAAAACCAGTTGGGTAATGCCGTAACGGTCGCGCAAGTCGATGAAAGTCATGCCTCCCATCTTGCGGCTACGCTGCACCCATCCGGCCAGCGTCACTTGCTTATTGACATCGGAGATACGAAGTTCTCCGCAGGTGTGTGTTCGATACATATTTATATGTTTTTAATTTAAGTGCACAAAAGTACGCAAATCTTTGGATAGTCCGCTATTTTTTCGCCAGCTTTTTAAATTGACGCTTTCCTTTGTCCAATATCAGCTTGTTACGTTGGGATATATCGTCCAAAATAGACTCGTTGAGTTGCTTCAATCCGTTGATGTAATCCTGCGCCCGCTGGATAACGTCGGTCAAAGGACTCTCCACATGCTGGGGCACAATGACCTTCAGTTCCTTCTGCACCACCTTCACCTCCACATCCTTGTCGGTCATCATCGGTTCCCCGTCATAATGGGCGGCACCCGGCTTCGAACGACGTATGCGCAAGGATTTGCATTGGAAGGTCTTGATGCGGCTGTTTTGGTCGATAGTTTTATTGAACAACTGGAAGGCCAGCGTAGGCACGTCAAGCATCGTGAAAGGTTCCAGAATCGTCACATCCAGCAATCCATCGTCAAGTGCCGCCCTTGGCGCAATATAGGCGTTGTTTCCGTACTGCGAAGCATTGCCGCACGCAATGAGAAAAGCTTTGTAATGCACCGAAGAATTATTGTCCATCTCCAGTTCGTACACTTCGGGCCTGTATTGCAGGCTTTCGCGCAAAGATTGTTCCAAGTACGTAAGAGGTCCTCGTCTGCCCGCTTGCGAAAACTTCAGGCTTACCAAAGCGTCAAATCCCACCCCGCAGGTACAGAAAAAAGGAATGCCGTTTATCTTTCCATAATCGATGTTTTCCACCTTTCCACGGTTCAATATGTCGACGGCCCTGCGTGGGTCCAAGGGTATCTGCAAATGTCGCGCCAGCCCATTGCCCGAACCACACGGAATGATGCCCAACGCCGTATCGGTATGCACCAGTGAGCGGGCTATCTCGTTGATGGTGCCGTCACCGCCCGTGGCCACCACGGCATACACACCCTCCGCCGCACACCGGGCCGCTATTTCCGTGGCATGTCCGGCATACTCCGTATAGACTACCTCCTTTATATATTGATTCTTATCCAGTTCCTCCTCAATCCATCTGAGTATCGCTCCCTTGTCATGCGTCCCGGACTTCGGATTGATGATAAACACTATTTTTTTCTTCTCCTCACTCATGCAAAAAGCAGCTTAACTTCGTATTGCAAAAGTAATACAAATCCGCTAAACAATAATAATCTCACGCTATTAAAACGATAAAAGAGATATTTTTCCAAGCAAAAAGCACATGGAAAGACATAATTTATTATCTTTGCCCCAATTTTGGAATGTGTGATTATAGAATATTCATAAAATATAAGACATTCAATCAATGAGTTTACTAAAAGAAAAGTTCGCCAAATACGACCAGCCCCAGCAATTCATAGCCAAGGGCATTTATCCGTATTTCCGCGAAATAGACAGCCATCAGGACACAGAAGTGCTGATGGACGGCAAGAAAGTCCTGATGTTCGGCTCGAACGCCTATATGGGACTGACATACGACAAACGCATCATTGAAGCAGCCAAAGCAGCCACAGACAAGTACGGAACAGGGTGTGCGGGTTCGCGCCTGCTCAATGGCACTTTGGACATCCATGTGCAACTGGAAAAAGAACTGGCCGAATTTGTGGGAAAAGATGAAGCCTTGTGTTTCTCTACAGGCTTTACGGTAAACGAAGGTGTCATCCCCCAATTGGCCGGACGCGGTGACTACATCATTTGCGACGACCGCGACCATGCTTCTATCGTAGACGGACGCCGCCTCTCCTTCGCCACACAGCTGAAATACAAGCACAACGATATGGAAGACTTGGAGAAGGAGCTGAAAAAGTGCGAGCCGGACGCTATTAAATTGATTATTGTAGACGGCGTGTTCTCCATGGAAGGCGACTTGGCCAACCTGCCCGAAATTGTCCGTCTGAAGAAGAAATACAACGCCAGCATCTACGTGGACGAAGCGCACGGTATCGGTGTATTCGGACGTCAGGGACGAGGCGTGTGCGACCACTTCGGCGTGACGGACGATGTAGACCTCATCATGGGTACTTTCAGCAAGTCATTGGCATCCATCGGCGGTTTCGTAGCCGGAGACAAGGAAGTCATCAACTGGTTGCGCCACAATGCCCGCTCATATATCTTCCAGGCAAGCAGCACACCGGCCGCCACCGCCGCCGCCCGTGAAGCGTTGCACATCATCCAGAACGAGCCTGAACGCATCCAACGCCTGTGGGACATCACCAACTATGCATTGAAAGCTTTCCGCGACGCCGGCTTTGAGATAGGCGACACGGAGTCACCCATCATCCCCCTCTACGTGCGCGACACCGAAAAGACCTTCACTGTCACCAAGCTGGCTTTCGATGAAGGCATCTTCATCAACCCCGTCATCCCACCCGCTTGCGCTCCGCAAGACACGTTGGTACGTGTAGCCCTTATGGCCACGCACACCAAAGAACAGATAGACATCGCCGTAGAGAAACTGACGAAATGCTTCCGTCAGTTGGACATCATCAAGTAAATACGTGCGCTGACTGAAAAGTCCGATATAATAAAAAGGAAAGGTGGGAAACCATAATTCTCTTACTGAGAGCATTGGTTTCCCACCTTTTTCATTCCCTCTTGGCACAAAGCCTACATACTTGCTTTGCCAACGCAGCTTGCTTACTTTGCCAATGCAGCTTACTTGCTTTGCCAATGCAGCTTGCTTACTTTGCCAATGCAGCTTGCTTACTTTGCAGATGAGCCTATAACCAAAAAAAGAAGCACTCCAAACGGAAAGACTTACGCCTTTCCATCGGGAGTGCTTCTTCACAGAAAAATGCAGACGATTATTTCTTCTTCTCAGCCTCCAGCTGCTGCTTCAGAGCGGCCAGGGCGTCAATGTCGCCCAGCGTGGTAGAAGCGGCCTGGTTCTGGATAACCGGAGTCTCTTCCTTCTTGCCGGCATTAGCCTTGCGAGCGGCTTTTCTCTCGGCTCTTTCCTCAGCCTTAGCCGCATCTTCGAACACACGGCTGTGTGATACGATGATACGCTTAGCGTCCTTGTTGAACTCAATAACCTTGAACGGAAGCTTCTCTTCCAGCTGAGCTTGCGTACCGTCCTCCTTCACCAAGTGCTTCGGAGTGGCGAAACCTTCCACGCCATAAGGCAGAGCTACTACAGCGCCCTTGTCCAACATCTCGATGATGGTACCCTCGTGTACGGAACCTACCGTAAAGATAGTTTCGAATACGTCCCAAGGATTCTCTTCCAGTTGTTTGTGACCAAGGCTCAAACGACGGTTTTCCTTGTCTATTTCCAGAACTACCACGTCGATGTCGGCACCGATTTGTGTAAACTCAGACGGGTGTTTGATTTTCTTTGTCCAAGACAGGTCGGAGATGTGAATCAAGCCGTCTACGCCTTCTTCTACTTCTACAAATACACCGAAGTTGGTGAAGTTACGCACCTTGGCCGTATGCTTGCTTCCTACCGGATATTTCTCCTCGATAGTTTCCCAAGGATCCGGTTTCAGTTGCTTGATACCTAACGACATCTTACGCTCTTCGCGATCCAGTGTCAGGATAACGGCCTCTACCTCGTCGCCCACCTTCATGAAGTCCTGAGCGGAACGCAAGTGTTGTGACCAAGACATTTCGGATACGTGAATCAATCCTTCTACGCCCGGAGCGATTTCGATGAACGCACCGTAGTCGGCCATCACTACCACTTTGCCCTTCACGTGGTCGCCTACTTTCAAGTTCGGGTCAAGAGCGTCCCAAGGATGCGGAGTCAGTTGCTTCAAGCCCAATGCGATACGCTTCTTCTCGTCATCGAAGTCGAGGATAACGACATTCAACTTCTGATCGAGTTCAACAACCTCATGCGGATCGCTTACGCGGCCCCAAGACAAGTCTGTGATGTGAATCAAACCGTCTACGCCGCCCAAGTCGATGAATACACCGTAAGAAGTGATATTCTTGACAGTACCCTCGAGAACTTGTCCCTTCTCGAGTTTGCTGATGATTTCTTTCTTCTGTTGCTCCAACTCGGCCTCGATGAGCGCCTTGTGAGAAACAACCACATTCTTGAATTCCTGGTTGATTTTAACCACCTTGAATTCCATTGTCTTACCAACGAATACATCGTAGTCGCGGATGGGCTTCACGTCGATTTGAGAACCGGGCAAGAACGCCTCGATACCGAATACGTCTACAATCATACCACCCTTCGTGCGGCACTTGATGTAACCCTTGATAATTTCTTGGTTTTCCAAAGCTGCGTTCACACGGTCCCAAGAACGGGCTGCACGAGCCTTGCGGTGTGACAACACCAGTTGTCCCTTCTTGTCCTCTTGATTTTCGATGTACACCTCAACGGTATCGCCTACCTTCAAGTCAGGATTGTAACGGAATTCACTCATCGGAATGATACCGTCTGATTTGTAACCGATGTTCACAACTACTTCACGTTTGTTCATTGCGATTACGGTACCGTCCACCACCTCACGGTCGGTCACCTTGTTCAGGGTATTGTCATACGCCTTTTCCAAGTCTTCGTGACTTACGTTGGTGTTTACTTCACCATGTTCATACGCATCCCAGTTGAAGTCCTCAACGGGGGCTACTTTGTCAAATTTTTCCATTAATAATTAATAAGTTAATAAATAAATTAATTAAGTGAGACATTATGTTGACTCATAAATCGGGCGCAAAGATAGGACTATTTTCTTGAAATACAAAAGAAAATGATAATTTATCGGTTAAATCTTATAACATATCCTATTTAATATATATACATTATGAAAAGAGAAACAAAACATGACCGAAGTCACAACAAGAACCTAAGTACCGGATATTTCCGCCTCATGGAAGAGCGCATCCGCCAGCTTACCGCCCAAGGGAAAAACAAGGCCGCAAGCAACAGCCGCTGCGCCTTGAAGCACTTGCGCGCCTATCGCAAGGGACAGGATATCCTCCTCGCCGACGTCACCCACTTGCTGGTAAGCGAATTCCAGGACTATCTGATACGGAAGGAGATGAAGCTGAACACGGTCTCCCTCTACCTCCGCATGTTGCGCGCCGCCTACAACTATGCGGTGGAGGAAGAACTCATCAGCGAGGACCGCCACCCCTTCCGCAAGGCGTTCACCGGACAGGAAAAAACGCGCAAGCGGGCGCTTCCTCCCCAAGTGGTGGGACGCATCCTCACCGTCCGCCTGTCCGACCCGCAACTGGAGTTCGCGCGCGACCTGTTCCTCTTCAGCCTCTACACGCAAGGCATGCCGTTTGTCGACATCGCCCATCTGAAGAATACACAAGTGCGAAACGGCTGCATCGTCTATCGCCGGCACAAGACCCACCGCACCCTCCAAGTACGGATTGACCCGCACGCCCAGCGCATCATCGACAAGTATCGCACGGCCGGTTCCGCCAGCCCGTACGTCTTCCCCATCCTTCATCCCCGCGAAGACGGCTCTCTCGGCTACGACAGCGCCTTGCGGGTGTACAACAAACGCCTGCACCACCTCTCGAAGCTCATCGGCCTGGACGAACCGCTCACCTCTTATGTCAGCCGCCACACGTGGGCTTCGCTGGCAAGAGCCAACGGCATCAGCGACACCATCATCTGCGAAGCCATGGGGCACAACAACGTGGCCACGACCAGCATTTATCTGGCTTCGCTGGACACTGACACCATCGCCTCGGCCAACCAACGGCTCATCGCTTCGCTCACGCAAGGGCTGCTTTAAAGAATTTTCCACGACAAAATCTTTCTCTATATTGCAGATTTCGTAAAAACAAACTATTTTTGCGGCATCTTCATGTTCTTCCTCTTTGTAAGAGGCGGAACGTTTTGTTTTTCGGCTGCAAAATTAGAGATTATCACAGAAACAGGCTCTACGAAGAAAGCCCATATTTCTACGAAAACAGTCCAATATGAGCTTTTACAGCGTCCTGTTCCTGTTTGCCCGCAATTCTGTGGGCGATTTACCAAAACGTTCCTTACAAAATGCGGCCAGATAGTTGGCGGTTAGTTTGTATTTATCTGCCATTTCGGCTATCGTCATGTCGGTCATCATGATGTCGCGAAGCAGTTTTTCCTTTTTCTTCTGAATCATCCACTGTTTGGCGGAGGTGCCAAAGGTCTCGTAGAACTTCCGCTTGAAGCCCGACGATGACATGTGGAGTAAATCCATCAGTTCCTTGGCCGTCTCCACCTGGGAATAACACTGCATTACCCGGTTCTTGAAATCACTGTCGCTCCCCAAGATGGGCGCAAAAAGTGCAGCCAGCTCCTTGCGGCTATACAATGCCCGTAACCCTATGAACAGGATGTCTTTCTTCATATTCTGATAATGGATGCAGCCCAATCCGATAGACAACGCATCGCAGGTGACCATCAGCTCCTTTAACAATAAAGGCCGGATGGGCAACAGAACGATGTGGGAGTCATCGGCCTGAGAAGCGTCAGATTGGACATTTCCCTTCAATTGTTCAATGGAATATCTGCTGCACAAAGTAACTTCACGCGTAAAAGAACAGCGCATCAGCAGGCAATCCTCTACGGCATGGCCATAAAAATTGTCTCCGGTCGGAACTAAAAAGAATTGCTCCGCCCGGATTTCCTGATTGATGACGCCCGCATAAGACACGTTCAGTGTACCTGAGAGGACAAAAACCAACGTATGTCGGTCTACGCCCTCTCTGAAAGTGGATTTTCCTTGCGGCAACTTCAGTACTCCCCAAACGGAGCGTTCGTCCGAAACGTAATTTTCACACGCCAAGTGTTCTTCCCTATACATCAATTCCGATAAAGCGTTTTGCATGGTTCTCCTTTTTTTCAAATCTACAAATTGTCACTGCATCGTTCCGCCTCTTACAAAGAGGAAGAACGGACAAACAAGAAAGTAACTATATATTAGGTAAAGAGAATCTTGTATTAAGGAAACAAAACATCGTGATGACTAACTTCAAACGCATTGCCTCATTATTATTATTGTTGGCCGCAACAGCCCTCACACGGACGGTGCAGGCACAGGACGTAGCGTTGAAAACCAACGCGCTCTATTGGGCCACCACCACGCCGAACCTCGGCCTGGAGTTCGCCCTCAAGCCCCGATACACGTTGGAGCTGGCGGCAGCCTACAACCCCTGGACTTTCAAGGACGACAAGAAGATGCGCTTCTGGCTGGTGCAGCCCGAAGCCCGTTACTGGTTCTGCGAGAAGTTCGAAGGACACTTCGTGGGGCTGCACCTGCACGGCGCGCAGTTCTACGGCGGATTCAAGGACAAACGCTATGACGGCTACCTGGCCGGGGGCGGACTGACCTACGGGTACGACTGGATACTCTCTCCCCACTGGAACCTCGAAGCGGCCATCGGCATCGGCTACGCCTACATCTGGTACAAGGAAAGCCCCCGCATACACTGCGTCAAGTGCCAGACGGACAAGCATAAAAACTATTTCCACCTGGTTTGCGACCCGGTTAAATCTGTCACCCTTGAAGAAAATATATCCACCACAAGTGGTGAAGATTTTTATGACCTCACAGAAGCAATGAAAGACGTTAATGGTTGGGACGACTTCACCAAAATGAAAGCAGCAGAAGGTAGTAGCGATGAAGATATCATCACCATTATCAATTATTTCTTTGGCTGCGGTTTATGGGGGCTCGGACATATTAACGATGAATTAGAAGACCATAGCCTTCAAGAATTCCCCTTTTCAATCACGCGCCCAAACATTACAACCGATAACGTAGCACTCATATGGGAACTCGTGAAAGAAAATAACCCGTAACGCCCCTGTTACGGCACCCGTAACGCCTCGGTTACGACACCCGTAACGCTCCTGTTACGGCACCCGTAACGCCTCGGTTACGGCAGGCGTAACAATTCCGGCATCCGGAACGCTTCCCTTCCGACACCCGGAACGCTTCCGATCCGGCCATCGGGAAAAGATGAGCATGGTTAGGATAGATAACATAAAGATATTGGGCGGACCTCGTGCAGGCCGGCCTCTGGTCGTCGGGAGACGGTCGTATTCAATCCCTTAAGAAACTCTGGGATAAATTGTTTGTTTTGTTTGGCCGCGCAGAAGTGTCTGCGCGGCTTTTTGTAACGGGTCACTACTGTTATAGTAAAGAAGAATATTCACTATTTTTGTAGATGTTACACAAAAAAGTTTTATCCTTGCAGCACAATAAAAACGGATATATGTATATTGAGTTCGATAAAGACTATTTGCGTGAACTGTTCGAGCAAGGCCGTACAAGTGATAAGAATTGGGGACATAAGTAATCATTATAAGTAACAGCGATATGGAAGCAACAGCAAAGAAAATCTATGCCCCAGACGAATTGGTTTGTGCGGTGGCTATACATCCGGGAGAAATGCTCAAAGATGAATTGCAAGCGCGTGGAATGTCGCAAAGAAAATTTGCCGGCATAATCGGTATGCCTTATACGGCATTCAACGAGATAATCAACGGCAAACGTCCGATAACTACTGACACAGCGTTGAAAATTGAAGCTGCGACAGGAATAGCCGCGACGATGTGGCTCAGTTTGCAGGCCGACTATAATATGCAGACTGCCCGGCATGACAGCAAACTTTCCGCCATTCTTGAAAATATACGTAAGGCTGTCGCGGTTCTCTGAAAAGCCATATGGCCCGCATGTTATTTGACCTTTTAGAGGGTGTGCCAAAACGGGAAAGGATAACGATTTGTCAGTCTCCTTCTCGTTTCGGCGCACTCTCTTTTATTTCATCTTTGCATCCGTAACCCATAGATTATCTCAGTTCTTCAGGTAATAAGTCACCGTGGTCACCACACGTACGCTCTTGATGTAAGGCGTGTTGCTGTCGCGGTTGGAGATGGAGAACTGGCCTTGCGAGGCGTTGCGGATTTTACCCAGCTTGCTGTCCGAATCCTTGGCAAACTTCTCGGCGGCGGCACGCGCGTTCTTGGTAGCCTCCTCTATCATCTGAGGTTTGATGTCGTTCAGGCCCGTAAACTCGTAGGAGACGTTGTAGCGATAGTCTCCGCCGGAGATGGCGATGCCCTGCTTCAAGAGTTCGGTCTGCTCGGACATCAGCTTGCGGACATTGTCCACGTTGCGCGACGTCACGGTGATGACCGACGTGGCGTTGTAACGATAGCTGACATTCTCGTTGGTATAGCGTTCGGCCTTCATGTCAATAATCTCAGCCGGAGCCACACTGATTTCCTCCTCCGCAATGCCGTTGGACTTCAGGAAACTGACGATGGCCTGATTCTTCTTCTCAATGTTCATATACAGGGCGGAAAGGTCGTTGCCAATGTCCTTGTACATCAGGGGCCACGTCACCTTGTCGGCAGGCACTTCCATTTCGGCCAATCCTTTCACGGTGACAATGCGTTCCTTGTCCTTCACATCGTTGATGCCGTTCCTGATCATCACTCCCAACAGCAACATGCCCGCGGCAAGAACAGCCGCTTCAATTTTCCAACTTCTCATAGTTCTATTCCTCCTTTTAAATTAATAATATGTAAATGTCTTGACACACAAGGTGCCCTGTCTCCTTTCACCACGCATAGTTCAGCCCGAAGCCCAACGTCTCGGTGCACTGGAAATAGCTGTCGCCCACCGTAGGCGCCGCGCTATCATCATAGCGTGCCAGGACGTAGAACCGGGCGGAAAGGAACTTGGTGAATATAAAGTCCACATTCGTCTCCCACTCCACACGCGTCCACTTATAACTGGTCAAATAATCCAGACGGGTCTTCAATTTCACAGCCGGGACGATGGTCCATTGGAAATTGGTCTGCACCTGCGAACCGAAATCATGCTTCACCGACTTGCCTTCCTCCAAGCCATAGCTGGTCTCATTTACTTGAGAATTGCCCACGTAACGCATCGTGTGAGTCAAAGGAGCCAAAAAGACGGAGAGATTGAACTTGGACTTATCCAGCTTGTAGTCCATACCGATACTGGTTGACCAGTCGAGCGGAGCCAGGAACGCGGCCTTGCGCTCCAGGCTATTGGTCCCGTAAGAATTGAACAGCTGGGTCTTCAGCTCGGTAGAAATAGTATAGTACCACTTAGAGAAAGCCTTCACGCCCAGCTTGCTATAGAGACGGAGCACATCGCTCGTTATCAGGAAATTGTGGCACGTGTCCGAAGGCGCCGAGCTGACATTCGTCTTTATCTCCAACAGGTTCTCCCACTCCACCCGCTGCTGGTCGTTGTATTTCGCGCTGAGCAGAAGGTTCAGCATGACGGATGTGGAACTCTCGCCACCTTTGTACCAGTTCTTGGAAATGGCGTTCTGGGTGAATTGAAGGGAGCCGCTACCCGCCGTCACCCACCAATTGGGCTTATGTATCACGACTCCCGCTTCTTCGTCAAAGTTGAAATGCTTCTTTCGGATGAGCTTGGTCACGGACGGACGGCTTTCCACTTCCTTGCCGATGTTGTCGCGGAAGACCCGGCTTTGCATCACCTCATCCTCGGTCAGGACAATGTTCCGCGAACATGCGGGATAGGAAGCCAGCAACATGCGGTCCACCACTTCGTCCGCACGCCCGATGGCGGTAAAAGGCTCGCTGTCAAAAGGAAGCAGCCGCGGCGCAAGGTCGGGCACCGAATCGTATGGCGTACGGAATTCCCACTTCAACTCGGACACCTCCCTCATGGGCGAATAATAAAAGGTATAAGGCAGGAACAGCTTGTAATACTTCGGGTCTGTCGCGATGTACCGTTCAGGCGTCTGAGGATTGTTCAGATAGTCCAGCACGCCTACATACTGCTCGTAGAGGATGGACACGGTATCTACCTTCACGCTGTCTTCGGAGGAACCGGGAGCTAACTTGAGCACGCAATACTTGGCCAGCAGACTCGATAGCCTGGGCGGAGTTTTCTTCCTCTTCTCTTCCTCCTGTTGCCTGGCGATGGAATCCACCAATATCGAGTCTATCTTTACGGGGATGAGCAATTCCAACGAATCAGCCTCTTCCTCCACCACGGCCTGCACCACGCTGTCTACCGCTTGCAGGAAATCCTCTTTCTCCAACTCGCCTACCGAACTCTGCGCCATCACCGGCACAGAGAGAAACATGGCCACTAACCATGTCCACAAGTGTCTATTCTTCATAAATGTCATAAATCTATTTAAGCCCGAAAATCTATGATACGAGCGCAAATTTAGCTTAAAATCTTCATATATCCCCATTTTTTTGTAATTTTGCGACTTAATTAGTGAAATAGCGTATGAATATCCCGTATTTACGCTGAGAACAAGATATAGAATCTAACTAAATATATATTATTGTGGGAGAAACTAAATACATTTTCGTCACCGGTGGCGTTGCCTCTTCGTTAGGCAAGGGCATCATCTCGTCATCCATCGGTAAGTTGCTGCAAGCAAGAGGATATAAAGTAACCATCCAGAAGTTTGACCCGTACATCAACATCGACCCGGGCACGCTGAACCCCTACGAGCATGGCGAATGCTACGTAACGGTGGACGGACACGAGGCCGACCTCGACCTGGGACACTACGAACGCTTCTTGGGCATTCAGACCACGAAAGCCAACAACATCACCACGGGACGCATCTACAAAAGCGTCATCGACAAGGAACGCCGGGGCGACTACTTAGGCAAGACCATCCAAATCATCCCGCACATCACGGACGAAATCAAACGCAACGTGAAGCTGCTGGGCAACAAATATAAGTTCGACTTTGTGATAACCGAGATTGGCGGCACGGTGGGCGACATTGAGTCCCTGCCCTACCTGGAGAGCATCCGCCAGTTGAAGTGGGAATTAGGCAAGGACGCCTTGTGCGTACACCTGACCTACGTGCCTTACTTAGCCGCCGCGGGCGAGCTGAAGACCAAGCCCACCCAGCACTCGGTGAAGGAACTGCAAAGCGCCGGCATCCAGCCGGATGTCCTGGTATTGCGCACGGAGCATGAACTGAACCTGAACCTCCGCAAGAAGGTGGCCCAATTCTGCAACGTGGATGTGGAAGCCGTGGTGCAGAGCATCGACGCACCGACTATCTACGAAGTGCCCATCCTGATGCAAGAACAGAAGTTGGACGCTACCATCTTGAAGAAGATGGGACTTCCCGTAGGCGACACGCCGGGCCTCGGTCCGTGGCGCAGCTTCCTGGAGCGTCGTCACAAAGCGGAAAGCACCGAACCCGTACACATCGCTTTAGTGGGCAAGTACGACCTGCAAGACGCCTATAAATCCATCCGCGAAGCCTTGTCGCAGGCCGGAACTTACAACGATTGCAAGGTGTCCGTAGACTTCGTGAACAGCGAGAAGCTGACAGACGACAACGTGGCCGAAGCCTTGAAGGACAAGTCTGCCGTGCTGATAGGACCGGGATTCGGCGAACGGGGCATCCCCGGCAAGTTTGTCGCCATCAAGTACGCCCGTACCCATGACATCCCGACGTTCGGCATCTGTCTGGGCATGCAGTGCATGGCCATCGAGTTCGCACGGAATGTCTTGGGATTGACCGACGCTAACAGCCGCGAAATGGACGAGAAAACACCGCATAACGTCATTGACATCATGGAGGAGCAGAAGTCCGTCACCAACATGGGCGGCACCATGCGTCTGGGCGCTTACGAATGTGTCCTGCAACCGGGCAGCAAGGCTTACGAGGCTTACGGCACGGAGCACATCCAGGAGCGTCACCGCCACCGCTATGAGTTCAACAACCACTACAAGGCCCAGTACGAGGCAGCCGGCATGAAGTGCACGGGCATCAATCCGGAGTCCGACTTGGTGGAAATCGTCGAGATACCCGCCTTGCGCTGGTACGTCGGCACGCAGTTCCATCCCGAATACAGCAGCACGGTGCTCCATCCGCACCCGCTGTTCCTGTCGTTTGTCAAGGCGGCCATCGAGTATAAGAAAGAAGTTAATTCTTAATTAAAGAATATCATCCAATGGACAAAAACACCATCACCGGCCTGGTGCTGATAGCCCTCCTCCTGATAGGCTTCAGCATCCTGAGCCGACCCAGCAAGGAGCAACTGGCAGCCCAGCAACGCTACTACGACTCCATAGCCCAAGTGCAACAACGCGAAGCCGACCTCCGCGCCAAAGCCGAAGCAGCCTTGGCCAACGAGCAGAAGCAATCGCTCTATGACTCTACGTCCCTCTTCTTCCAAGCCCTGCACGGCACGGACGAATTGGTCACCATCCAGAACGACGTGGCCCAACTGACCCTCAACACCAAGGGAGGCACCATCTGCAAGTCCGTCCTGAAAGACTACATGGAGCAGGACAAGAAGACGCCCATCACCTTGTTCCGGGGCGAGGACGTCAACCTGAACTTCCTCTTCTATAACCAGCGGGAGACCATCCTCACCGAGAATTATTACTTCACGCCCGTAGACCGCACGGACAGCACCGTCACCATGCGCCTGCAAGCCGACAGCGCCAGCTACATCGACTTCCGCTACGCCATGCATCCGGGCTCGTACCTCGTGGACTTCAGCATACAGGCCGTGGGCATGGACGGGAAGCTGGCCTCTACCAACAAGCATGTGGACATCGAGTGGAGCCAACGCGCCCGCCAGCTGGAGAAAGGATACACCTACGAGAACCGCTTGGCCGAACTGACCTACAAGCGGGCGGGCGAAGGCACCGACAACCTCTCCGCCAACGGCGACGACCAGGAGGACGTGGTGGAACCGGTGACGTGGATAGCCTTCAAGAACCAGTTCTTCTCCTCCGTCCTCATCACGGACGCCAACTTCGAGAAGACGAGCCTCTCTTCCAAGATGGAACCCAAGGAGAGCGGATACATCAAGGACTACGCCGCTGAGATGAACACCGCCTTCGACCCCACGGGCCAGCAGCCCACACAGATGTACTTCTACTTCGGCCCCAACCATTACAAGACCCTCTCCGCCTTAGACAACGACCGCGTGGAGGACTGGGACCTGAACAAGCTGGTGTACCTCGGCTGGCCCATCATACGCTGGGTGAACAAATGGATTATCATCAACATCTTCGACTGGCTGCAAGGCTGGGGACTGAGCATGGGCGTCGTGCTCCTGCTGCTGACCGTCATCGTGAAGATAGTCATCTATCCCACCACATGGAAGACCTACATGTCCTCCGCCAAGATGCGCGTGCTGAAGCCGAAGATAGACGAAATCAACCAAAAATATCCCAAGCAGGAGGACGCCATGAAGAAGCAGCAGGAAATCATGGGACTCTACAGCCAATACGGTGTCAGCCCCATGGGCGGATGCCTGCCGATGCTGCTCCAGATGCCTATCATCATCGCCCTCTTCATGTTCATACCGAGCGCCATCGAGCTGCGCCAGCAGAGCTTCCTGTGGGCAGACGACCTGTCTACGTACGACGCGTTCATCCACTTCCCCTTCCGCATCCCGTTCCTGGGCAGTCACCTCAGCCTGTTCTGTGTGCTGATGACCGTCACCCAGATACTGAACACCAAATTCATGATGCAGCAGCAGGACACGGGCGCCAACCCGCAGATGGCCGCCATGAAGTGGATGTCGTACCTGATGCCCATCATGTTCCTGTTCATCTTGAACGAATATCCTTCAGGTCTGAACTACTACTACTTCATCTCTACCTTGGTCAGCGTGCTGACGACTATCATCCTGCGCAAGACCACGAACGAGGAGAAACTCCTGGCCCAGCTGGAAGCCAACAAGAAAGACCCGAAGCAGATGCGCAAGACCGGCTTTGCCGCCCGCCTGGAAGCGATGCAGAAGCAGGCCGAAGAGCTGCAACGCCAGCAACAGCAGCAAAAACAACGCAAGTAAATGTAAAATACTTTCTCAACAAAACAGGCTTAACGTAACTGATTGATAATCAGTATCCCTTACAGAAGGGTAGATAAGGTGGGGAGTTTGGTAAGAAAACTCCCCACCTTTTCCTACAAAACTCCCCACCTTTGGTAGGCAAAGGTACGGCCTTAGCCGGGCAAAAGGACTAATCGTAACGAATTATTACCATACTCAGAATTATGCAGACCACCTATACCAACCGCGAAATATGGCACATCGCCTACCCTATCCTCATCAGCCTGCTGATGGAACAGATGATTGGCATGACCGACACCGCCTTCCTGGGCCGTGTGGGCGAAGTGGAGTTGGGCGCCTCGGCCATCGCGGGCGTGTTCTACATCGTCATCTTCATGGTGGCGTTCGGGTTCAGCATCGGGTCGCAGATACTCATGGCGCGGCGCAACGGCGAGGGCGAATACCGCGAGATAGGCCGGTTGTTCTACCACGGCATCTACTTCCAGTGCAGCATGGCTGTGGTGATGTTCGTCCTGTCGTTCTTCTTCTCGCCCGTCATCCTGAAGCGCATCATCTCCTCGCCGGAGATATACGAGGCGGCCACGAGCTACCTGCATTGGCGGGTGTTCGGCGCGCTGTTCTCGTTCAACGCCGTCATGTTCCGCGCCTTCTTCCTCAGCACGACGCAGACCAAGACGCTGACGCTGAACTCCATCGTCATGGTGCTGAGCAACGTGGTGTTCAACTACCTGCTCATCTTCGGCAACTGCGGTTTCCCCCGTCTGGGCATTGCCGGAGCCGCCATCGGGTCGTCCTTGGCCGAAGCGGTGTCGCTGGTGTTCTTCATCGTCTACACCCGCCGCCACATCGACCTGCGCAAGTATGGGCTGGACCGCATTCCCCGCTTCCGCTTCGACACGTTGCGCCGGATGCTGAACGTGTCGCTGTGGACCATGATACAGAACTGCGTGTCGCTGTCCACGTGGTTCCTGTTCTTCCTCTACATCGAACACTTGGGCAAGGAGCCGCTGGCCATCACCAATATCATCCGCAGCGTGAGCGGCATCCTGTTCATGGTGGTGAGCGCGTTCGCCTCCACGTGCGGCTCGTTGGTGAGCAACCTCATCGGGGCGGGACACTCGGACAAGGTGATGCCGCTCATCCGCAAGCATGTGCGGCTGGCCTTCTACATCGTGGCTCCGCTGGCCGTCCTGTTCAGCCTCTTCCCAGACGTCATTCTGAGCGTCTATACCGACATGGAGGGCTTGCGTGCCGCCTCGGTGGAGTCGCTGTGGGTGCTCTGTGCCTCCTACATCGTGTCCACGCCCGCCTTCGTCTTCTTCCAGTCCGTGTCCGGCACGGGCAACACGCGCACGGCCCTTGCCCTGGAGTTGTCCGCCCTGGCGCTCTACACCGCCTACATCACCTACGTCATCCTGATACGGCGCATGGACGTGGCCTTCTGCTGGACATCGGAGTTTGTGTACTCCACCGCCATCCTCCTCTTCAGCATCTGGTACCTGCGGCGGGGGCATTGGGCGGGGAAACGGATTTGAAACAATAACCAAGTAAAACAACAGAAATATGAAAGCGAATCTACTACTTATGTCAGCAGCTATGACATTGGCTTCGTGCGTCGGAGCGACGCAGGAGACCGCACAAGAGTCCGGCGGACTAATAAGCCGGCAAGACATCCGGATAGAGAACGGACGCATGACGCCCGAAGCCCTTTGGGCCATGGGACGCATCGGAAGCGTAACGCCCTCGCCGGACGGAAAACGGGTGGCCTACACCGTGAGCTACTACAGCGTACCCCAGAACAAGAGCAACACGGAAATCTTCGTGATGAACGCCGACGGGACGGACAACCGGCAAGTGACCCGTAGTTCGTGGCACGAGAATCAGCCCACGTGGATAAAGGGAGGCGAAAAGCTGGCTTTCCTCTGCAACGAAAGCGGAAGCAACCAGGTGTGGGAGATGAATCCCGACGGCACCGGACGCAAGCGGCTTACTCAATATGATGGCAACATCGAAGGTTTCGCCTTCAGTCCCGATGAGAAGCAGCTGCTCTTCATCGCCCAAGTGAAGACGGTAAAGAGCACCAAGGACAAATATCCCGACTTGGACAAGGCAAGCGGCGTTATCGTCACCGACCTGATGTACAAGCATTGGGACGAATGGACTACCACCGCTCCCCACCCCTTCGTGGCCGACTTTGACGGGACAGGCCTCACGAACATCAAAGACCTGCTGGAAGGCGAACCCTACGAAAGTCCGATGAAGCCCTTTGGCGGCATCGAGCAACTGGCCTGGAGTCCGGACGGAAAAGAGATTGCCTACACCTGCCGCAAGAAGACGGGACTGGAGTATGCCCTCTCCACCAACTCGGACATCTACCTATATAATATGGAGTCCGGAGAGACCCGCAACATCACGGAGGACAACAAGGGCTATGACACCAATCCGCAATACTCGCCCGACGGACGCTACATCGCTTGGCAAAGCATGGAGCACGACGGCTACGAGAGTGACAAAAACCGTCTCTTCGTCATGAACCTTGCCACGGGCGAGAAGCACGACCTGAGCACGGGCTTCCCCACCAACGTGGACGCTTATCAATGGACGCCTGCCTCGGACGGCTTCTACCTCATCGGCACCTGGCATGGCACAACGCAGGTTTATACCCTCGCCTTAGCCGACGGACAAAAGGGAACGATGCCCCAACAACTGACGGACGGACTTCATGACTATGGCTCCATCGCCCTGTGCGGCGACAAGCTGATGGCTACCCGCCACTCCATGAGCCAGGCGGACGAAATCTACGCCGTAGACACCCGACGCACGGCCGACGCCTATGCCCAAGCCAAGCAACTCACCACGGAGAACCAACACATCTACGACCAGGTGGAAATGGGCCGTGTGGAAAGCCGCTGGATAAAGACCACCGACGGAAAGCAGATGCTGACGTGGGTCATCTACCCGCCACAGTTCGACCCGAAGAAGAAATATCCCGCCCTGCTCTATTGTGAAGGTGGCCCGCAAAGTCCGCTGAGCCAGTTCTGGAGCTATCGCTGGAACTTCCAGATGATGGCCGCCAATGACTACATCATCGTAGCCCCCTGTCGGCGCGGTATGCCCGGCTTCGGCGTGGAGTGGAACGAAGCCATCAGCGGCGATTACGGAGGCCAGTGCATGAGGGACTACTTCACCGCCATTGACGAAGTGAGCAAAGAACCGTTCATCGACCGTGAGCACTTGGGATGCGTAGGCGCCAGCTTCGGTGGCTTCTCCGTCTACTGGATAGCCGGCCACCACGACGGACGCTTCAAAGCCTTCATCGCCCATGACGGTATCTTCAACATGGAAATGCAATACCTGGAGACGGAAGAGAAATGGTTTGCCAACTGGGACATGGGCGGAGCCTATTGGGAGAAGAACAACGCTACAGCCCAACGCACCTTCGCCAACTCCCCCCACCGCTTCGTAGACAAGTGGGACACGCCCATCCTCTGCATCCACGGCGAGAAGGACTACCGCATCCTTGCCAACCAGGCCATGGCTGCCTTCGATGCCGCCAAAATGCGTGGCATCCCCGCCGAACTGCTCATCTTCCCCGACGAGAACCATTGGGTGCTCCAGCCCCAAAACGGTGTCCTGTGGCAACGCACCTTCTTCGAGTGGCTGGACAGATGGTTGAAATGATTCCAAAAGGACAAACGTTTGCATAGCAGATATTAAGCATAAAAGGCTGACAAAGCATGGACTTGTCAGCCTTTTATTTTATATTAGCACCCTGAAAATAAACCGAAACAATCCTATCATGAAGAAAATTATGTCTGTACTCGGAGCCATGCTCCTTTCGCTCGGCAGTTATGCGGGCATCAACGTGAACAAAATCGACCCACCTTTCTGGTACACAGGTATGCTAAACCCCGAATTGCAACTGATGGTCTACGGAGAAGGCATTGGGGACGCACGTGTTACGGTCAACTATCCGGGCGTATCGCTCAGCAGCACCGTAAAATTAGAAAGCAACAATTACCTGCTGGTCTACCTCCGTTTGGATAAAGACGTAAAGCCGGGCAACGTACCTCTTACCTTCACCATCGGCAAGAAGCAGTTGACCCAAAACTACGAACTGAAGGCACGCTCCATGAAAGGCAGTGAACGTAAAGGCTTTGACGCTTCGGACGCACTTTACCTCCTCATGCCCGACCGCTTTGCCAACGGCAATCCGGACAACGACCAAGTACCCGGCATGCTGGACGCCAAGGTAGACCGTAACGATCCGAACGCCCGCCACGGCGGCGACCTGGCCGGCATCGAACAACATTTAGACTACTTCACCGACCTTGGCGTGACGGCCCTTTGGTTTACGCCCGTACTGGAGAACAACATGCAAGGCGGCTCGTACCACGGTTATGCCACAACTGATTATTACAAGGTAGACCCGCGCTTCGGCACCAACGAAGAATACCGCCAACTGATAGAAAAGGCACACCAGCGGGGCATCAAGATTGTGATGGACATGATATTCAACCATTGCGGCGTAGACCATGTATGGATAAAAGACATGCCTTCAAAAG
>CASGED010000011.1 GCA_949300425.1 uncultured Bacteroides sp. | reverse complement strand
TTACGTCAGCGGGTCTTCCGTCACGCCGTCGCCGCCGTCCTCGCCGCCGGGTGTCTCTTCTTCTTCGTCGTCGGGCACGGGGTGTGCGGGGATTTCATCGTCCAGCAGTTCCCAGAAGGCGTCTGCGGCCACAAGGCTGCGGGTAGTGATTTGGCCGCTGCTGCCGCGTGACACTTCGGGGATGAAGCGCACGCGGGTGCCGGCTATCTGCTGCGCGCCCACTTCCTTCTCCGTGTCCACGCCCTTGCCTTCGGTGTTGGCGGTGTAGTAGAAGGTGCCCACGCCGTCCAGCTTCACCGAGCGGCCTTGGTTCATGTAGTCGCCCAGGACGCCGCCCAGGAGGTCGAGCACGGACTTCACGTCGCCCGTGCTGAGGGACGAGAGGTCGGCCAGTTTCTTGGCGATGGTGTCGGTGCCCACGGGGCGGCCGATGGTCACGGCAACGGGATACCACTTGCCGTTGGCCTTCATTTGTTTCTTCTTGAAATATGCCATAGTGTTACGATTTTTCTATCTTCCTCCGGCAGGCCTCCCGACACCCTCCCCACCTTTTGTAGGATAAGGTGGGGAGTTATGTAGGAAAAGGTGGGGAGTTATGCCACATAAGGTGGGGAGTTATCTCCACCCCGCCCACAGCACATCGCAGGGGCTTCCCAGGGGGAAGATGGGTTAGTAAATCATTTTTATTATCTCGCAGGTTACTGATAGACAGTACCCTCATCCTTATTCGTATCATCCGATGTACCATGGTTTTCCCCTGCAATGCCGCCGACGTACTTGCCTTTGCCACTTGCGCCGGTAGCGTCGATGGTGCCGCTGAAGGTGCAGCCGCTGATGGTTCCATCGCTACATCCTGCTATGCCGCCGATTCCTAGATTTAGTTGCGACGTGCCCGTGACGGTCAGGGTGCCGGAGTAGGTACATCCGGTAATGGCGCCCTCTTGCGACAACATCGCGGCGATGCCGCCTGCATAAATATAACTCGTTGCGGTTCCGGTTGCGGTGACAGAGATGTTGGCGGATACCTCCAGGTTGCAGATTGTACAATCAGACGTCACATCCCTGAATACGCCGGCATAGACATCACCACTTTCTCCACCTTCATGCTTTATCTCCCCACTAATGGTGTGCCCGCCGCCATCGAAGGTAGCGCCTGTATATAAGTCCATCGGCGTCCAGTTGTCGGTGATTATCTGGATGTCGGTGTTGAGGAGGGCGTACTTGCCATATCTGTAAGTATTGTCATTCATATAGCGCTTGAAGTCTGCCGCGCTGGTGATGAGGTAGGGGTCGTCCTTCGTGCCCGTGCCTGCCAGGGAGGCGGAGGCTACGGTGGCGTCGGTCAGTAAGTTGTCAAGCTCGAAGGTGAAGTCGTCCCATGCGCCAAAGGTGACGTCGAGGGTGCTCGAAGTAGGTATTTCTTCTGTCATGCCGCCCACGTCGCCCGTCAGCGTGATGTGCTTTCCGCCGGAGAGGTTGACGGGCACGGTGATGCTCCCGCCGTCGCAGCTCAGGGTGAGGTCCTGCCAGGCGTCCGCCGCCAGGACGTAGAAGGAGAAGAGTTCTACGGGGCTGGTCTCGCTGGCGGTGATGTCGGTGGTGATGATGCTGTGCTCGTATTCCTCAGTCGTGGCGGTGGAGGTGGCTGTACCGGTCTGCACGTTGTAGCCCGTGCTGGTTTGGGGGACGGTGAGGGTCAGCGTGTTGCCTGCCCATACGTCGGTGGTGGTCTTCAGCGTCACCTTGCTTGCCACGTGGGTCAGTGTGGCGGTGATGGTGGAGGATGAGCCGTCCCATGTGGCGGTGGCGGCGTAGGACAGTCCGGCTTGGGTGCCGCTGAGGTTGTCGTTCAGGGTGATGTTGGTCAGGTCGGTGGCGTTGTAGCTGCCGTCGTCCGCCCAAAGGAGGAAGGTGTACTCGTGGCTGGCGTAGAGTTCGTAACTGGCGGTGGCGGTGGTCTGGCCGCTTGCCAGGTTGATGGTCTTTATGTCCGTCTGCAACACGTCGTTGTCCACCATTTGTATCAGCAGGCGGGTCAGGTCTTGTCCTTGTCTTCGCTGATGGTGCGGGTGTAGGCGTCCTCTAAGTTGATGGTGAGGGTGACGGCTTGCGGCTCGTCGTCGGAGGGGATGGGTTCGTTGTCGTCGCTGTGGCAGGAGGCCAACAGGAAGAGGGAGCACAGGAGCCCAACAAAGTTAATCTTCCCTAAATAGGGGGGTAATTCTTAAAAGGTGTTTCATCTTGTTTAGTGGTTTATGAAGTTATACAATCGGGTTAATTCGTTACAGGTCTTTGAGCCACTTCTTGCCGGGCTTGGTGTATAGCCATAAGAGGAAACAGAGACCCCAAATGGCAGCAATCAATAATGTGACGCTTAATGTATCCATATTACAAACTCTTTATCCATCGTTTCCCTTGCGGGGTACACGTCCAAATGCCCAGTGCGGTGCTTATAACTGCTACCAAGATAAATGTGACGCTTAATGTATTCATATATTTATTTTAATATCTTATTCGCAATAGAAGCAAATATTAAGGTGGCGATAACTCCAGATACAACAATTCCCCATCTAATATTTACTATGTCATTTACAAACAAAGGAGTAATGCCTCCCAATACAACCGTGGCAAAACACAGCTTCGCCAAGTCGAAGAAGAAGCCTGCCAGCTTCTCGCGGCGTGTGGTGTTGCGTGTCCGCTCCTCTTTCAGTTGTTCTTGCTGTTCGCTCCACTTTCCCATATTTATCATCAATCATTGCCGCAAAGGTAAGAATTTAATGGAAATATCATACAATTTGTGAAGAAAATATTTATCAAAAGACGTCATATTCTTCACCGTTTCGTCAGCAGCCGCAGGACAAACCACGCATGGTGCGCCACGGTGCTGAGCCATCCGTAGTGCTTCACCATGATGCGGAAACGCTCTTCCAAGGAGGCGCGCTGGTTGCGTGTGGTAAGCCCTTCGGCCAGGTAGTCGATGAGCGTCAGACGGGTGTTGTGCAGCACTTGGGATTGCTTCATGACGCGGATGCACCAGTCGAAGTCGGCGGAGTAGCGGTAGCGCAGGTCGTAGGGCACCACGCGGTCGCGCCGGGCGAAGAAGGCCTGGTGGCAGACCAACATGCCTTGGCGGAAGCTCTTCCACGTCAGCGCGTCGGGGACGGAGAGGCGGCGCATGCGCAGGAAGTGGCCTTCGCGGTCCACCAGTTCCGTCTCGCCATAGAGCACGTCGGGCAGTTGCGGCTCGTGGATGGAGTGCGCCATCCGCAGCAGGGTGTCGTCTTCGTGGAAGCTGTCGCCGGCGTTGAGGAAGCAGAGGTAGTCGCCCGTGGCCAGCCGGATGCCTTTGTTCATGGCGTCATACAGCCCCCGGTCCGGCTCGCTCACTATGACGGAGATGCGTTCGCGGTAGCGGTTGACGATGCTCATGGTGCGGTCGTTCGACGCGCCGTCTATGACGATGTATTCCACGTGGTGGTACGTCTGCGAGATGACGCTCTGTATGGTGTCCTCGATGACCGCCTGCGCGTTGCGGCACACGGTGATGACGCTGAACTTCGGGGTGAGATGGTGAATCATGGCGTTATCGTCTTTCGGTCAGTTTGTTATAGAGGTCGATGTATCGTTTGGCCACGCTGTCTTCCGAGTAATGGCTCACGGCTTTGCGGCAGGCTTGCTCGCACAGGCTGTCATAATCCGGTTCGGTGAGCGCCCAATAGATGCCGTTGGCAAAGTCGTCCGCCGATTTATAGATGGCTACATAGCCGTTGTGCAGGTGGTCAATCATCTCCGGGATGCCGCCCACGTTGAAGCCTACGCAGGGCGTGCCGCATGCCATGGCCTCCATGATGGTGTTGGGCAGGTTCTCTTCCAGCGAGGGGGTGACGAAGAGGTCTGCGGCGTTGTACATGTCCACCAGGCGGTGCTCGTCGTTCACATAGTCCAGCGGATAGACCTTGAAGGGTAACATCTCGGCCACTTGAGCCGATTGCCTGCCGAAGGTCACCACGGCCATCTGTTCCTTCAGTTCGGGGTGTTGCCCGGCCAGGAGCTTGCAGGAGTCCACCATATAATCAATGCCCTTGCGCTTGTCCGTAATCTTAAAGGCGCCAAAGAGGATGAGTTTCCGGTCCATCGGAAGCTGAAGCCGTTGGCGTGCCGTCTGCTTGTTGTGCGGGCGGAAGAGGTTGGTGTTTAGCGGATTGGGGATGCACACGATTTGCCGTCCGACGGTAAGCGCGCTTTGGCGTGCCTGCTCCTCCAGCCAATGGCTGCACGTGACGAAGGTGATGGGATAGTGCGCGTAGATTCCCTTCTTCTGACGGAAGACGCGGTTGGCGAGGTCATGCTTGTGCTTCTTCCCGTAGAGGAAAGGACATTCGCCGCACTCCTGCCGATAGCGGTCGCATTGGCGGGCATGGTGGCAGATGCCGGTGCAGGGCCACATGTCGTGCATCGTCCATACGACCGGTTTGCCCGACTCCAATATCTTGCGGATGTTCTTCAGCGACAACATGCCCTGATTAATCCAATGCAAGTGGATGACGTCCGCCTGCTGGAATTCGGGCAGGGAGGTGATGTCCGTGCCTGTGTTGGCTATGTCGACGGCAAACAGGTTATGCTTCTTGAAACGGTTGGCGCGCCATATCACAATGCGTTCCCAAACGAATCTCCACACCATGCGCCAATTGTGCTGCAGAGCCACAACGGTAATCTGCTCCGTCTGTTTGTCACGAACCAGCAGTTTGGCTTTTATGCCGTGATTCTTCAGGGCATCCATCAGGCGGCTGGCGGCTACGGCGGCGCCGCCCATGCGTTCGGAGGTATTTATCAACAGGACTCTCATGGTTTGTCTGGCATGAATCGTAAATGACAGGGCAAAAGTACTGCTTTTAGCTTGATTCTTGATACAAAAGTTTCCGTTTTTTAGCCTATCAGACGCAAACTCTTTATCTTTGCGCCCAAATTAGTGTACAAATGGGAGACAAAGTAATGAAAAGCATGGGCTTGCTGTGGCAAACCCTTTTGAGTGTGGTGAAGATAGTATGCCAGTCCCGTCGGGCGACTCGCCTGCCTTCGGACTTCGGTGGCAAGGATGAACTGTTGATATTGGCCAACGGCCCTTCGCTTCAGCAGACGGTGGAGCATTCGCCAAACTTTGTGGCGGGCAAAACTCTGCTGGCGGTCAACTTCTGCGTAACTTCGCCCTTGTTCGAGCGTCTGCGTCCCCAACTCTATCTGATAGCCGACCCGCTCTTTTGGATTGTGCCCGAGAAGCGTCAGCAATTGTTCGGCACGCTGGCTGAGAAGACCACGTGGGACATGTATCTCTTTGTGCCTGCCCGTGCGCTGAAGAATAAAGAGTGGAAGCCTTTGCTGGCAGGCAATCCGCACATCAGGCTCTGCATCTACAACACTACTCCCATCGAAGGCTTCCAAGGATTCTGCAACTGGGTCTTCCGCCATGGTTGGGGTGTGCCCCGTCCGCACAATGTGCTGATACCTTCCATTGCCATCGCCTTGCGCCTGCCTTTCCGGCGTGTCTATCTGGCCGGTGCCGACCATTCCTGGTTGCCGGAGATACGGGTGACGGACGACAACGTGGTGCTGATGCATCAGAAGCATTTCTACGATCAAGGCACTTCACAGGCGGCTACCGTGAAGCAGGAGAACCTGCACAGTGCCCGCCTCTATACCATATTATATCATATGTACGTGGCGTTCAAGTCCTACTTCGTGCTCGATGCCTACGCCCGCAGCCTGGGCAAGGAAGTCATCAACATCACGTCCGGCAGCTATATTGACGCGTTCAGGCGGATGAAGGTCTAAGCTCTTACGCTATCGGCTTCCGGAAAGCCCGGCGGCGTTTGTGCTGCTCCGTCCGGAAGTATTCCCACTGGGCCTGCACCTTGCCGTTCAGTTCCATCTCCGGATTGCTCTCGGCATATTCAAAACCAAGTTGTTGGTAGACTGGGATGAGGTCGGTGAAGAGCAGCGCGTTCACGCCTTTGTTCTGATATTCGGGCTTCACGGCTACCAGCAGCAGGTCGAGCATCTTGGCGCGTCGCTTGAAGAAGAGCGCTTTCAGCAGGTGGTACCAGCCGAAGGGCAACAGCCGTCCGTGCGCCTTCTGCAAAGCCTCTGACAAGGAAGGCATGGAGATGCCTACGGCCACCAGTTCCCCGTTTTGGTCAGTGATAAGGGTCACCATGCGCAGGTCGAGGATGGGCAGGTACATCTTGACGTATTGGTCTATCTGCCGTTGCGACAGAGCGGAGTAGCCGTACAGTTGGCTGTAAGCCTCGTTAATTAGGCGGAAGATGGCTTGCCCGTACTCGGCGGCTATCTTCTTGGCGGAGGTGTATTTCTTGATTTGCAGGTTGTACTTGCGTTGGATGATGTCCGCTATGCGCTTGTGCTTGTCGGGAATGCCGTCGGGGATGTATATCTTGAACTCCACCCAGTCGGCATCCTTCACGAAGCCCATGCGCTCCATGTGTTGCGGATAGTAGGGATAGTTATAGATGGTGGCCATGGTGCCCAGTTGGTCGAAGCCCTCGATGAGCATCCCCTCGGCGTCCATGTCGGTGAAGCCCAGGGGGCCTACGATGTCCGTCATGCCCCGCTCCTTGCCCCATTGCTCCACGGTGCGGATAAGGGCTTCGGACACTTCCGCGTCGTCCGTAAAGTCTATCCAGCCGAAGCGTACGTCCTTCTTTCCCCATGCCTGGTTGGCGCGGTGGTTGATGATGGCGGCCACGCGACCCGCTAACTTTCCGTCCTTGTAAGCCAGGAAGTAATCGGCCTCGCAGAACTCGAAGGCGGCGTTCTTCTTCCGGTTGAACGTGTTCAGCATGTCGTCGTAGAGGTCGGGCACGGAGTAGGCGTTGCCCTTGTACAGTTCGTAGTTGAAGCGGATGAAGCGCTTCAGGTCTCGCTTTGTGGTGACTTTCTTGATTGTAATGGCCATATGTCTATTAGTTTATGGGTGCAAAGATAGTGCAAACCGAGTGCAGGACAAAACAAACTCGTTTGTTTTTCATGCCGAGGTGCAGCTTATCTTATTTAAAGATAAGGCTTTTTCATTTCATACAAAAATCCCCTCCCGACATTCTTCTGCCGGAGAGGGGATTTGAAGCGATTGTCTTATAAAGAGTTACTTCGTCCGCGTCACCGTATGCAGCACCTGCCCGTGCTTGTCAATCATGCGCAGCTCCAGCGTGGTGGGCGTGGCGGAGAGGATGGAGAAGCCCGGCTCGGGACTGCAGAAGACGGTGCCCTCCACGGGCTGCACCTTGCGGCTGAGGGAGCCGGAGGAGTTGGTGATGTAGTCTATCGGGCTGCCCGCCATGCGGATGTGCTGGAAGTTGTGGATGTGGCCGTTGATGTACATGGCCACGTTGCTGTGGCGGCGCAGGATGCTGTCCACGCGGCGTTGCATGTCCTGGCGCTCGATGTCGTCCTTCGACGTCTCGGCGTAGATGGGGTGATGGCCCACGACTACCACCCAGTCTTCCTTGGCCGAGGCAAGCACGCTGTCCAGCCAGCGCAGTTGCTCGTCGATGTCCTGCTGGCAAGCGTCGGGATACTTGGTGAACTCCTGGCGGTACTTGTCGATGAGGGGCGTGGTGTCGATGAAGACGATGCGCACGGTGGTGCCTTCCTCGCTGAACGACTTGGTGTAATAGCGGGCGGGCATCTCCCAGCGGCGGCTCACGCGGCTGTAGTCGATGACGGCCTGTGTGTTGCCCCGGTATTCGTGGTTGCCGCAGATGGGATGCCAGTCAATCATCAGTTCGGGGTGCGCGTAGATAAGCTCGAAGTTGGTCATCCACAGGGGGTCTTCCGTGGAGCGCACGCCCTCGAAGTGGTGGACGTCGCCGGCGGCGATGACGCATTCGGGGCCGACTTCCTCGGCCATCACGCCCATCAGTTCGGCGATGGGCTTCTGGTCGTAGTAGCCGTTGCGTCCCAGGTCGTTGGCGATGTAGAAGTTGCACTTGTCGTCGTAGACGCTGTAGTCTATCTTCGGTTCTTGGGCCGATGCCCACTGGCCCAGCAGGGCGACGGTGAGTAAAAGGAATAGTTTCTTCATTTCTTCAGTATTGTTTTTGAGTGAATAATCTTTTTGTGCGGCAAAGGTAGGCCGCAAATTGGGAATGATTTGGGATAATTTCCGTATCCTGCTGCCGGACCACTGGACGGTCCGCATGGGACCACTGGACGAACCCGTCGTGACCACTGGACGGAACGGGGCGGACCACTGGACGGAACTGAAGGTTCCAGGCTTCGGAAAAGTCTGGAACCTCTTTCGAGATGTAAATCAACGTGGTACGCATTTCCCTTTTAGAAGCTGATTTTCACGCCTGCATTGACGCGCACGCCGTAGTATTCGGCCTGCATGGAGCGGTCGGGCGTGCCCTGGTAGTAGCGCAGGGGCTGGTTCAGCAGGTTGGTGGCTTCGGCGTAGAAGGTGGTCT
The DNA here is from genome assembly GCA_949300425.1 of uncultured Bacteroides sp. Taxonomy (GTDB): domain Bacteria; phylum Bacteroidota; class Bacteroidia; order Bacteroidales; family Bacteroidaceae; genus Bacteroides. The sequence continues at coordinate 12,203 of CASGED010000011.1, read as the reverse complement.
TGAACGCGCGGCCGAAGGTGTAGCTGGCGTTGACGTCCATGTAGTTCACCTTGTCGTAGTAGACGTCGTAGAAGGCTTCCTCGCCCACTTCGTCGATGAAGTCGGAGGCGAAGTTGTAGCTCCAGCGCAGGTTGAAGCCGGCCTTCTCGAAGTAGAGCGAGAGGTTGGCCGTGTGCTCGGGCGAGCCGGGCAGGCGCAGGTCGTCGTTCTCGCGGCCCTCGAAGTTGAAGTGGTTCACCTTGCTGTACGTGTAAGTGTAGTTTCCGTACAGGCCGATGCACTTCAGTGCCGGGTGGATGAAGCCGAAGTCGCGCTGGTAGGCCACTTCGACGCCCAGCAGGTTGGCGTCGCCGGCGTTGATGGGGGTCTTCATCTCGTCGTAGGTCACGCCGTTGTACTGGTAGTTCTGCTGGCGGTAGTCCACGATGAAGTCGTTGATTTTCTTGTAGAAGACGCCCGCGCTGATGAGGCCGACGGACTTGAAGTAGTACTCGGCGCTGAGGTCGAGGTTGTAGGAGAGGGTGGCGTTCAGGTCAGGGTTGCCGAAGGCGATGTCCTCCTTGTCGATGATGACGTTGGGCACGAGGTCGGCGTATTTGGGGCGGGAGAGGGTGTTGGTGAAGGCGGCGCGCAGCTTCAGGTCGTCGTTGACGTCCCACTTCAGCAAGACGCTGGGCAGCACGTTGAGGTAGCTCTTCGATTGCTCGCCCGTGGGGTTGAGGCTCTCGTCGCCTCCGGTCATGTCGCCGTCGTCGTAGATGTATCCGCTGTAGGTCACGTGGGTGTTCTCCAGTCGCAGGCCCGCCATGAGGTTCCAGCGCTTGCCCAGCTGCTGGTCGAAGCGCAGGTAGCCTGCGGTCACCGTCTCGTGTGCCTCGAAGTTCTCGGCCATTTCGTCCAGCTTCACCTCTTCTTCAAATTGGGAAGCGTCTTTTACATTGATGTTGCCCAGGTATTCCTTGTCCACGTAGTTGCCCGCCTTGTAGCGGTCGCCTGCCATGTATCCGTCGCGGTCCTGGTTGATGAGGTGGCCCAATGCGCCTGCCATGAAGGCGTCTTCGTCCGTGGGCTTGTATTCGTAGAAGTCTATCCATTTCTCCTTGTCCTTGTCCACCACCTTGGCACCGAACTTCAGTTTGTTGGCGAAGCGGCCTTGCACGAGGGGCAACTCGAAGTTGGCGCTGAACTTGAGGTCCTTCTCCTTGATGTCTTCAAACTGTTCGGTCAGCTCGTCCAGCTCGAAGCCGTTGCTGTTCGTGGCGTCCAGCAGATAGTCTGCGGCAGCTACGGGACGCATGAAGGGTCGGCGGATGTCGCTGAAGTCCGTCTCCATCGCCACGCCTTCGCGCTTGAAGGAGAGGTAGCGTTCGTGGGGGCGCTTCTCGCCGGCCTGGGCGTAAGAGGCCTTCCAGTCGAATTGCAGGCGGCCGAAGAGGTGCTCGCCGCCCAGGGTGAAGTCCATGGTGCGCTGCTGCTCCAGGCGGGCGTAGCGTTGGTCGGGGCCTCCGGCCTTGCTCTCGAATATCATCTCGTATTCGTTCGGCGTCTCGTCGTCCCACTTATACTGGCGGCGGTAGCGGTTCTCCCAGTCGTTGCGGTTGTTGAAGATGCCTTTGAAGTCCAGTCGGTGGTTGGCGTTGATTTCCCAGTCGAGGGCCAGGGAGTAGCTCTGACGCTGGCGGGTGACGTAGTACTGGCGCACCTCGTATTCATCCAGCACCACCTCGCCGTCGTCGTTCCGTTCGTAGGCCATCTCCACGTCGTCGCTGCCTGCGGGGTTGTTTTGGTAAGAAGCGGAGAGCATCAGGCCCAGCTTGTCGTTGAAGAAGCGGTCGCCGTAAGTGAAGCCCAGGTTGAGGTTCATCTTGTCGGCCACGAAGTTATAGCCTGTACCGGCCGTGGCGCTGATGAAACGCTTGTAAGGAGAGTTCTTGGTGACGAGGTTGATGCTGCCGCCGATGGCGTCGGCGTCCATGTCCGGCGTCACTACCTTATTCACTTCGATGGTCTGAATCATGTCGGCGGGAATCAAGTCGAGTTGCACGTTGCGGGTCTCGCCTTCGGCCGAGGGTACGCGGTTGCCGTTGATGGTGACAGAACTCATGTCGGCGCTCGTGCCTCGCACCTGTCCGAAGCGTGCCTCGCCCTGGTCGTACTGCACGTTGATGCCGCTGATGCGCTTCAGTGCGTCGCCGATGTTGGAGTCGGGGAACTTGCCCACTTGGTCGGCGGATACGACGTTCGTAATGCCCAAGTTGCTCTTCTGTGAAGACAAGGCACGGCGTTGACCGGTAAAGGCGCCGCCTACAACTACTTCCTGCAGCTCCAGTCCTTCGTTCATCACCACGTCCTTCTCTATGGTCTTGCCTTGCGGGATGGTGATGGTCATTTCCACGGGCGAGTAGCCCACGTAAGTTACTTTCACCCTGTATGTGCCCGGTTCCAGGTTGGTGAAGGTGTAGAAGCCGTTGACGTCGCTGGTGACGCCGGTGTGCAGGTTTTCAATGTAGATGGTGGCTCCGGGGAGCGTCTGTTTCGTGTTGTCGATGATGCGGCCTCGGATGGTTCCTTTGGCCGACACGGCATCGTTCTCGTCTGCCATCGCGGGGGCAGAAGCTGTCGCAATCAGGAATGCGAATAACAATCCTTTCAGAATACGTTTCATACCTATTTAAATCTGTTAATTTGATGCCGCAAAAGTACAGGTATGCGGTTACGTATTCTTTACACACTTTTTAAGAATGGGAAACAAAGGTGTTGCAAAAGGGTTACAGCTTCCGGCACCGTATCAGGATTTTCCGTTCGCCTATCGTAGTGGCGAAAAGGTAGACATCGCCCCCTTCTGTCAGCTTCAGACGCTTGCGAAGCTCGCCTACGGAAGCGGGGAAGTTACGGATGGTCAGGTTGGCTTGCTTCACTCCGTCCAATAAATCTTTCACTTCTTTCTTGCCGAAGCCGCACCAGCCTTCGATGTGGAAGATGCGGCCGGGGAAGTCGGGCAGCAAGATGCCGGACGTATAGAGGTGGCTGTTGGGATGGAGCTTCACCATATTATATATAGAAGCAAGCGTGCGGAAAGCGCCGGCCTTCAGGATGGAGGCGTTTGGCTCGTAAAGGTAAGCGCAGGGCGTGTCGGCATAGTGGCATACGGCTTCCTGCTCGCCCTGTCGGGTAAACATCAAAGGGAGTTGAGCGGTGCCGAGGTTGACGCAATGAATGGGAACTTCGTCCGGTTGCAAGTCGGCTTCCTTGCTGAGCACTAAAAGCATTTCTTTGCATTCGTTCGCCACGGACACGATGTATGCCTCGGCCACATGGCGCAAGTCGTGCAATGCTTGGCGAAGGTCGAGCATCGGCGAAAGTTTGACCAGCACTTGGCGGGACTTTGTCAGCAGAAGCTCTTCCAAAGCAGACACATCCGGTTCACAATCGGCTATGGCAATGACCTTTCCTCCGTGTCCGTCGCGCCGGGCGGGGTCGATGAATATCCAGTCCACGGGTGTCATTCCTTCCAGATACTCCACGCTATCGGCGTGATGCACATCAACATGTGTCAATCCTAATGCGGAGAAATTGTGCCGGGCGATGTCGCACAGCATTTCTTGCCTTTCCACGTAGTCCGCTTGCCGGAAGAGGGAAGAGAGGAAAGCGCAATCGATGCCAAACCCGCCGGTCAGGTCGGCCAAAGTGTCCCTAATCCCCTTCCGGTTTTCTATGATGGAAACTTTGTAGCGTGCGGTCAGTTCCGAGGAACATTGCTCCAAGGACAGATGGGGCGGATATAGTATTGCTTCGCAGGCGGCCCATGTCGGCACTTTGTTCCTCAGGATTTGCCATCCGCTTATTTGGGTAAGGGCAAGGGACATGTCCACCTCCGGGTATTTGGCGGCTTGCAGGGCTAATGCCCGGACATCGTCCGTACGGTGTCCGCGGATGAAGTTCCGTGTCTTTTCGGCCATGATTTGCATGCTCAAAGTGAATATCAGATCGTTTATTGCGGACAAAAATACGCAGAAATACGGAGAAAAACGAATGATGTCTCAATAAGCCATGATTTCTCCCGATAAATCCCTATATTTGCCACCGTGATTTATACATATATAATATAGGCATAGGCAAAATGGCAATGAAGGAATTTGTAATTTCGGAAGCGCAGGTAGAGACCGCCGTATTGGTGGGGCTCATCACCAAAACGCAGGACGAGCGTAAAACGAATGAATATCTGGACGAACTGGCTTTCTTGGCCGAGACGGCCGGGGCGGAAGTGGTGAAACGCTTCACGCAGAAACTGGACCAGGCTAACTCGGTGACCTATGTAGGCAAAGGGAAGTTGGACGAAATCAAGCAATATATTAAAGACGAGGAAGAAGCGGAACGTGAAATCGGAATGGTTATCTTCGATGACGAGTTGTCCGCCAAGCAGATACGTAACATCGAGTCGGAACTGAAGGTGAAGATATTGGACCGCACGTCGCTCATTCTTGACATCTTCGCCATGCGGGCGCAAACGGCCAATGCCAAGACGCAGGTGGAGCTGGCGCAATATAAATATATGTTGCCCCGATTGCAACGCTTGTGGACGCACTTGGAGCGTCAAGGAGGCGGCTCGGGCGCCGGAGGCGGAAAAGGTTCCGTAGGACTTCGCGGTCCGGGTGAAACGCAGTTGGAGATGGACCGCCGTATCATCTTGAACCGTATGGCTCTGCTGAAGGAACGTTTGGTGGAAATTGACAAACAGAAGGCTACCCAACGGAAGAACCGCGGGAGGCTGATTCGGGTGGCACTGGTAGGTTATACCAACGTAGGTAAATCTACCTTGATGAACCTGTTGGCCAAGAGCGAGGTGTTTGCCGAAAATAAACTCTTCGCCACGCTGGACACGACGGTGCGCAAGGTGATTATCGACAATCTGCCTTTCCTTTTGTCGGACACGGTAGGATTTATCCGCAAGTTGCCTACGGATTTGGTGGATTCCTTTAAGTCTACATTAGACGAAGTGCGCGAGGCCGACTTGTTGCTTCACGTGGTGGACATCTCCCATCCCGATTTTGAAGAACAAATTGAGGTCGTAAACAAGACATTGGCGGACATTGGCGCGGCCGGAAAGCCCATGATTCTTGTATTCAACAAGATAGACGCTTATACGTATGTTCAAAAGGCCGAAGATGACCTGACGCCACGCACCAAAGAAAACCTGACATTGGAAGACCTGATGCGGACATGGATGGCTAAGATGGAGGATAGTTGCATCTTTATCTCCGCCCGCGAGAAAACCAATCTGGAGGAACTGAAGGCGCTGGCCTACAAACGTGTGCGCGAACTGCATGTACAGAAATATCCCTATAACGATTTCCTATATTCTACCTACGATGAATAAGTATAGAAAACTGACCGAGGAAGAAATCTTGCGGCTGAAAAGCCAGTCTTGCCTGGCGGATGACTGGAAACTGGTGAGTGTAACGCCTGAGTTTAGCACGGAATATATACACCATGTGCGCTTTTCGGGCGAAGTGAAGCTGGGCGTGTTCCAGTCGGAATTTATCCTTCCGGGAGGCATCCGCAAGCATTCCGGCCTGCGGCATGTCACGCTGCACCATGTCACGGTGGGCGACAATTGCTGTATCGAGCATATCCAGAACTACATTGCCAATTATGAGATTGGGCACGACACGTTTATTGAGAATGTGGACATGTTGTTAGTGGACGGGGTATCAAGATTCGGAAACGGCGTGGAAGTGTCTGTCCTGAACGAAACGGGTGGGCGCGAAGTGCTTATCAATGACAAACTTTCGGCTCATCTGGCTTACATCATGGCTCTTTACCGCCACCGGCCCGATTTGATTGCCCGCCTGAAGGAAATTACGGACTATTACGCCAACAAGCACGCTTCGGACACGGGAACCATCGGTTCGCATGTGACTATCGTCAATACAGGCTCCATTAAGAACGTACGCATCGGGGATTATGCCCACATCAGCGGTACGTGCCGTTTGTCCAATGGTAGTATCAATAGCAACGAAGAGGCTCCGGTGCATATCGGAGACGGGGTTATCTGTGATGACTTCATCATTTCCAGTGGCTCGCATGTGGATGACGGAGCGATGCTGAGCCGTTGCTTTGTGGGACAAGCATGTAAGCTGGGGCACAATTATTCGGCTTCCGATTCCTTGTTTTTCAGTAATTGCCAGGGAGAGAACGGAGAAGCTTGCGCCATCTTTGCCGGGCCGTTTACGGTGACGCACCATAAGTCCACGTTGCTCATTGCCGGCATGTTCTCTTTTATGAACGCCGGTTCAGGCTCTAACCAGAGCAACCACATGTACAAACTCGGCCCCATCCATCAGGGCACGTTGGAGCGTGGCGCCAAGACCACTTCCGATTCTTACCTGCTGTGGCCGGCTCGGGTAGGGGCTTTTTCTCTGGTGATGGGGCGTCACGTCACACACTCCGATACGTCCAACCTTCCTTTCTCCTACCTGATAGAGCAGAATAATACGACTTATCTCGTTCCCGGAGTCAACCTGCGAAGTGTGGGCACTATCCGCGATGCGCAGAAGTGGCCCAAACGTGACGGGCGCAAAGACCCCAACAAACTGGATTTCATCAATTACAACCTGCTCAGCCCTTACACCGTGCAGAAAATGTTCAAAGGGCGTGAAATTTTGCTTAACTTGCGTAGTGTCAGCGGAGAATTGTCGGACACTTATTCGTTTCATAGTACCAAGATACGCAACTCATCGCTGATGAAAGGCATCCGTTTTTATGAAATAGCCATCCATAAGTTCCTAGGCAACTCTGTAATCAAGCGTTTGGAGGAAACAAACTTCCGCAGCGATGAGGATATTCGTGCCCGCCTGCGTCCGGACACGCCGATTGGTCATGGTGAGTGGGTAGATATATCTGGCCTCATCGCTCCCAAAAGCGAAGTGGACGCCCTGATTGCCGGCATCGAATCCGGAAAGATAAATAAGCTGAAAGAGATTAATGCCGAGTTTGAGCGGATGCACCGCAATTACTATACCTATGAATGGACATGGGCATACGAAAAATTAGAGGATTTTTATGGCGTGAAGCCCGAAGACATGACCGCCGCAGACATTATTCGTATTGTCGAAAAATGGAAAGAATCTGTTATCGGTTTGGATCGTTTGGTGTATGAAGACGCCAAAAAAGAATTCTCCATGGCTTCCATGACCGGATTCGGTGCCGACGGCTCCCGCTTGGAGAAGGAGATGGACTTCGAGCAGGTGCGGGGCGACTTCGAAAGTAATCCGTTCGTCACGGCCGTGTTGAAGCACATTGAAGTAAAGAGTGCATTGGGAGATGAATTGATAGAAAGGATGAAGCAAGTGCAGTAGTAAAACACAAAGCAAGCTACGAGTGCTTTGCGCGGATTAGCTCGCAGCTTGCATTTTACTCATTCTTTGTTTAGTCTCTCTCGCCAGATTTCTATCAGATAAGATAAAACGAGGCCCATACCGCCTCCTATCAGTACGCAAGCTCCAAAGATAACGCCGGATAAGTCTCTGAACATCCATTCCTTGGCCATACCGTTTTTGTAACTGTCCACCCAAGTGCCGTACACAATGAGGTAGGCGACAAACAAACCGATACCTAATCCCATCAGCAGGCATCCCACACGCAGGGGCGTATAAGACCCGTTAGATGATTTGAAAATCTTAATCTTGACATTGGATAACGCCTCCGAAGGCAATTTCTCTATCAGCATCATCCGCTCCTTCTTGCATACAAAGAGTTCAAACAATTTGTAAATCACTCCAAATACAATCGCAAAGTTTGCGACAACCATTAATTCGTTCAACATATCTTTTATTTAGTTTAGAGGTTATTGATTTTTGCTTTCTTTGCTTCTTTAGACGCAATATGTTGGATAAGGTTACAGATTCCAATAAGAAAAATACAAGTATTCACGTTCAATCATGTTTCACGCAGTATGGTAAAATCGTACATCTATGTGCACAAATTGTACGCACGGGTTTGTCACGTGGAACACATAGTTCTATTTCCCGCAAACATAGGCTTATCCGATACAAAACACCGCTTCTTCTGTGTCCTTTCACCGCTTCTTGTGAAGGAAAACACCGCACTTGCGCGCGTTAAATCCACATTTATATGATTAATTACTTAAGCTAAAATAATTGTATATTTGTGTAACCTCTCCTACAAAAGTGCGTCTAATAGAGCAAATGGAACAGAATGAGTCACATATCATATCGCGCATCTTGGCGGGACGGACGGAGGAATTCTCCTACTTTCTCGACACCTACGGGCAGGCTGTCTTTACCCTGATTGTCCGCATGGTGTATTCAGAAGAAGACGCGGAAGAACTGACGCAGGATGTCTTTATGAAAGCGTTCGAGCATTTGGACTCGTTCTATGGGGAAAGCAGTTTTTCGACTTGGGTTTACCGGATAGCCTATAATACGGCTGTATCGTATCTGCGTAAGAAAAAATCGGTGGAAACCGTTATCGACGAGGCGTTTTGGAATACGGTGTCGGAGACGGAAGTGGATGAAGCATTGGACGATGATTCGGAAGAGCGGGTGGAACAGCTTCAACAGGCACTGACACAGTTATCGGCTGATGAGCGTGCGTTGGTCACTTTATTTTATGAAGAGGAAAGGCCGGTGCAAGAAGTGGCGGAAGTGTTGGGGCTGTCGGTAAGCAACGTGAAAGTGAAACTTCACCGGGTACGAAAGAAACTGTATATACTAATGCAAAAGGAGGAGTGAGAAATGGAGGACAAAATGGATAAAGGTGTTAAGAAAGCGTTTACAAGCCAGACGAAACCCCGCTTGGCCAGTAATTTTACCTATCGGGCGATGGAGCGCATACGGCTGGAAACGGCACGCAAAGAAGCACGCCGTGAGAGACGTTCGTTCGTGTGGATGCTGGTCTGCGCGTTTGTCATGTTAGGCAGTTGTTTGGGAATACTGATAGGGGGCTACGGAATACGTATGGATGATGTTACGAAAACTTTCCATTCCACTCTAACCATTCTGTCAGAAGGCGGTTATTGCCTGCCTACCATTCTTTGCCTGCCTTTGTTGGGAGTGTTCAACTATTGGCTGAGGAAGAAATTCAGGCGTTTGTTGGAGTAAGAAGAACATCATCCCGTAGCCCCGCCTCTATGTCGGATAAGATTTGCCGGATATCAGTAAGAAGAGGGTGTAAACGTACTTTTACGGTGGCAAAGATTATTTGCGGGTCAACAGAAAGGTATTCATGAGAAATAATGTTTCGCATACCAATGACTCTTTTCCACGGAGTGTTAGGATAAAGAGCAAATAGTTTACCCAAAGTACGGTCATCCACTTGCTTTATAACTTCTCCTATGCTTTGCAAACACATACAGGTTGAATTGAATAAAACCATAGAATCTTGGGAAAGCAAAAAATCATGGTATGTGTTCACATTCTGAGTCGTCTCAATAGTAAATACAATTTTGTCTTTCTGCAAATTGCAACAAATCTATAAAGGAATCTTTAGATATAAATTGCATCTTGTTCAATGTTTTGACGGAACAGCTTACGCATATTCTCATGCAAAGTTAATAAATCGACTTTGATATTAAGAAGCTTTTCAAGTTCCTCTTTAATATCTTGTAGTGTAAAGTAATCAATGTCTTTATTCGGACGAATACATACATCAACATCACTGTTTTCACGTTGTTCGCCTCGTGCGACAGAACCAAACAATGCAAACTGGGCAATGCCATAATGTTGGCCATATTTCTTTTTGAATTCGCGCAGTTTCTGAACCACTTCTTCCGTTGATATCATACGCTTGTCTCCTTTCCTGTGCAAATGTAACAAATAATTTTTGAGAAACAGACAAGTCATTGAAAGAAAAGCCTGCCAATGAAGGAAATATTTCAATAATACTTCTTATCTTTGCCCTCAAGTACGATAAAATGAATTTCATAAAAATGTAATTATGGCAACACCCGAATTCAAGTATGCGCCCATGTTTCAGATGGGCAAGGACGACACGGAGTATTATCTCCTGAGCAAGGACGGCGTGTCGGTAAGCGAGTTTGAAGGGAAACCTATCCTGAAGGTAAGCCCTGAGGCCTTGACAATGTTGGCCAATGCGGCTTTCCGCGATGTCAACTTCCTGCTGCGCCGCTCGCACAACGAGCAAGTAGCTAAGATTTTATCCGACCCTGAAGCAAGTGACAATGACAAGTATGTAGCGTTGACTTTCCTGCGCAATGCCGAAGTGGCAAGCAAGGGGCAGCTCCCTTTCTGCCAGGATACCGGTACGGCTATCATCCATGGCGAAAAAGGCCAGCAGGTGTGGACCGGCTTCTGTGATGAGGAGGCTTTGTCATTGGGCGTTTATAGGACTTACACGGAAGAGAACCTGCGCTATTCGCAAAACGCGCCGCTCACGATGTACGAGGAAGTGAATACCCGCTGCAACCTGCCCGCGCAGATAGACATTGAGGCTACGGAAGGCGATGAATACAAGTTTCTGTGTGTGGTAAAAGGAGGAGGCTCTGCCAATAAGACTTATTTCTATCAGGAAACCAAGGCCCGCATTCAGAATCCGGGTACGCTGGTTCCTTTCTTAGTAGAGAAGATGAAGACATTGGGTACGGCAGCTTGTCCGCCTTACCACATTGCTTTCGTTATCGGCGGTACGTCGGCTGAGAAGAATCTGCTGACCGTGAAGTTGGCTTCCACTCACTATTACGACAACCTGCCTACAACGGGCGATGAAACCGGACGTGCTTTCCGCGATGTGGAATTGGAGAAGCAATTGCTGGAAGAAGCTCACAACATCGGTCTTGGCGCACAGTTCGGCGGAAAGTATTTCGCTCACGACATCCGCGTCATCCGTCTGCCTCGTCACGGAGCTTCCTGCCCGATAGGATTGGGCGTTAGCTGTTCGGCCGACCGCAATATCAAGGCGAAAATAAACAAGGATGGTATCTGGATAGAAAAACTGGATGATAATCCCGGTGAACTGATTCCGGAAGAACTGCGTAATGCAGGCGAGGGCAATGCCGTGCGCATCGACCTGAACCAGCCGATGAGCGAGATTTGCAAGATTCTGTCCCAGTATCCCGTGGCTACCCGTGTGAGTCTGAACGGTACTATTATTGTAGCCCGTGATATCGCTCATGCCAAACTGAAAGCCCGCTTGGATGCCGGTGAAGACTTGCCTCAATACTTTAAAGACCATCCTGTGCTCTATGCCGGTCCGGCCAAAACCCCGAAAGGTATGCCTTGCGGTTCGATGGGACCGACAACGGCCAACCGCATGGATCCGTATGTGGATGAATTCCAAGACCATGGCGGTTCCATGGTGATGATAGCCAAGGGTAACCGTACGCAAGTGGTTACTGACGCTTGCCAGAAACATGGCGGCTTCTACTTAGGCAGTATCGGAGGTCCGGCAGCCGTTCTGTCTATGAACAGCATCAAGAGCATTGAGTGCGTGGAATATCCCGAATTGGGCATGGAAGCCATTTGGAAGATTAATGTAGTAGACTTCCCCGCCTTCATTTTGGTAGACGACAAAGGCAACGACTTCTTCAAACAGCTGAAACCTCGTTGCAATTGCGGTAAATAGGATTCAGTAAATATTAGGAAGCGCAACTATATGCTTTATTGTACCAAGCATGTGTAATTGCGGTTTGCATCGGTTATAACGAGCGTAGATGCCGTTTTAATTACGGTTTTGCTTCTGAGAAACGAAAACGAAGCTGTCTCAAAATAAAATCGGACAGCTTCGTTTTTTTCTTTTGTTTTGTGGGACATGCTTCCTTATTCTTACTCAACCATAATGATAATCGGATGTGCGATAAGTCGTTAATCGTATTTAGTTATCCGATAAATGGGAATTTATACCACTGATGAACACGGATTAAACGGGATGAGCACAGATGTATCTGTCACCCTGAGCGTAGTCGAAGGGTCTCATGTAAGACCTCCTCATGCGCTACGTGAGATGTCTCGACAAGCTCGACATGACAGATACCATTCGTCTGAAAATAAAAATCTGTGCAAATCCGTCCTATCTGTGTCATCTGTGGTTCCCGATAAATTATCATTTAATTCTGCAAAAAGGATATCCCCCTTTGAAATCAAGAGAGTTAGAAGAATTACCTCGTTTTCGGGTAATGAGTTGGCAACCGTTCCAATTGCCGTGGTCTGCATCGCTTTGCTTGTTCA
>CASGED010000010.1 GCA_949300425.1 uncultured Bacteroides sp. | reverse complement strand
CCCTGAGCGTAGTCGAAGGGTCTCATGTAAGACCTCCTCATGCGTTACGTGAGATGTCTCGACAAGCTCGACATGACAGATAACATCATAAAAATCTGTGTAAATCTGTCTCATCAGTGTCATCTGTGTGCCATTAAACACAATGCTAAATTATCATTTACGATACAATTAGCTGTGTGAAACATCCGTGAAGGATGTATCTTTCACAAGATTGCGCTTATAATCAGCAAGTTGAAGCGCTGTGAAGGCGTGAAGGCAAATCCGGGAAGACACATGCTGACGGTGAAGACATGGTTCCTTTCACGTCCCAAGAGGGACTTTAGGATTGCAAAGATCGTCTTTACAAACATAGAGTCCCTCTTTAGCTAGCCATAGGTTCGTGTTCCCCAAAACAGTGCTTCATCTTTGACAAAACACAGGGAAATCTAATGGGAGATACCGTCACCTTTAATGGGAAGCACCGTGACATTTAATGGGACGGGCGTTCACATTAAATGTCACGGAGGACACGTCTTCCCTTCTTCCGGCTTGACATCTCCTTCAGCGATGCGGAACACCGGGAGAAAATGGGGACAGTCATGACATAACGGACTTGGCTTATTTTGTCTGTCGTGGCGGATTGATACAATTGAAACAGCCAGACATCGTGACGGAGGATAAAAAGCCGATTCACGCAATTAGCACTTTATAACTTAACAATTTCATGGTTCATAAGGATTAAATGGTTAAACTATGCCAACAAAATTACTGAAATTGTTGTCATAGTTGCAATAATTCATACTAAATCTCTCAAATTCATGTCCTTTCTGTAAATCGGCAGGTGACGTCCCTGATGGGAACTGGCCTACCTTTTTACGCATACTACACCCCATTTTTTGAAGAAACGCATCCGCCTGCGCTTTCATACGCAACACACGTGTCCCTTCTTTTTTGACCGGAGCATCTACCACTATTTCCGCCATGCGGAAGGCGTTTTCCCAATCTCCCGTCTCCCTATACAACTCAAACAACTTAAATTTTGGCGTCAGCCGATGAGGAATCATGGACGCCGCTTTACGGTAACACTCCTCCGCTTTTATCCAATCCCCCTTCCGCCGACAGGCGTCTCCCAACCGCAAATACCATTCACAAGTAGGGGCAAGGGTTATTGCGTCTTCCAATAAAGCAAGCTGATATTCCAACGGCTCATCAGTGCAAGATGGCACATACCTTTCCATCAACTTCACATTGTAGCGGAAATATGGGTAAAGCCTATCCAACTCTTTTCCCGCCCGCACTTTATCATAAATCGTATAGGAAACGGCTCCTACACCTACCAAACAAATACAGGCCAAAACACCCACTATCCGAAGCATTCCTCTTGAGACAACGAGACACCTCAAGGGAAGGCTCCTCATACAACCAAGCAAAGCGGCAAGCGTCATTTGCAAAGGAAACACCGACAACGGATAGGAAAACAAAGAAAACGTGACAAAAGCCGTCAGCAAGGCTTTCTCCAACCGCCCCGACCGTGCTCCATCCCGATACCGATAGAGCGAGCCGAGCAAGCCAAGCACTAATAGCAAGCCGACAAGGCCTTGTTCTGCCGCCACATAAAGGAACTCATTATACGGATAGCCCACATCATCCGCCAGCATCGCATAGGGCGAATCCGGATGACGGGTGAAGTAATCGGCCTGACAGTGCATGTAACGGGCATCCCAACCGCCCGTGCCCCACCCCATGAGCGGGCGTTCCGCTATCATCGCAAGGGTATTCCGGGCTATCAGCAACCGACCGTCCGCCGAATCCTTCTTCATCTGATACAAAGCGACGCTGCCGATAATACCCAGCAACAGGCAAATGACTATGACGAATGATTTCTTTGGGGAAGGAATCTTTTGCCACCACCGTTGGCGCCAACCTAAAAACAGCAATCCCGCAACGACAGCCAGCCATGCCGCACGCGATTGGGTCAGCCACAGCGCATACGACAAGCCGACAATTGCCATCGCCGACAATCCTACTATCCACTTCCTATTTTGTCGCCCGAAACCGAACAATACCCACGCAACTGTCACGACGCCCAAAGCCAACAACCCGCCCAACGGTGCGGGATTGCCAAAAGTCCCTGTTACTTCAAACAATGGATGGTTGCTCCCCGCCCAATGAGCATGTTGCAGCAAGGCAAGCCCCGCCTCCCCTATCGTCCAAAGGCTCATCACGCCCACCAACAAAGTTCTACTATATGGGAAACCGAAACGCGCCAACAAATATACCCCGACCAGCAAGGCAAGTCGCCACAAGGAAGATACGTCTATCGGGATATAACGGTGACAAAGGCACAAAACGAGGAATGCCAACAGGAAGATGTCGTGCCGAAGGATAATGAACCGATTTCTCTTATCACCCATAAGACAAAGCCTGTAATATCGCCGCCCCTACTTCTTGTCCTTCAAATATTCCCGTTTCTCCCGCTTGCCCATCTCTTGCGTAATGAGTTCATCATCCGTCACGGCATAGTACGTCTTTCCTTCTTCCGGCTTGACATCGCCTTCGCCCGTGCGGAACACCGGAACAAAATGGGCATACGGATAATCCGCCACTTTCTCACTGCGGCGGAATTGGGCTTTATCCAAGTAATAAAAGGAAATGGAGACGCCTTCCGAACTCGCCACTCCGATAGGTTCACCCCCATGTATCTCGTCACCGGGATTTACTAACTTCCCTTCCAACATTAGGTAGGCGGCAAACGTACAGTCGTCATGGTACACCAATACCTGCCCCTCGTCACCCGCCTTGCACACCACTCCGCCACGAGTCGCGTAAACAGTATCTCCTTCCGGTATGGAGAAGTTCAACGTCAGGTGGTTTTCCAAGCTATCCGTCCGCCAAGACGTTTCCTTGCCGTGTTTCACGGGAAGCGCATAAGGAAAAGATTCGTTTAACTTCTTAGGAAACTTTCCCGGATATCGCCAATATAAGCCCGCCGCCTTACGGGGAACATAGTATTTATCTAAATATTGCAAAGTCTTTTCAGTTGTCAAATGTTGCGCCTTCCTACTATTCACATGCATAATCCTACTACGTGTTGTTTTTACCATGTTTCTACCCGGATGTAATTCATAAGATTTGCCACTTGACCGGCGTACTAAATAAAAGTCACAGTAATCGCTATTATTAAAAATCAATTCCTGTTTTTTATTACCCGGATTGATTTCCCATTTACCTTGAAGGGTACTATCTCGCTGCGAACGCATCAACTGCATCAACGATTGGGCGGATGCGGAAGATCCGGAAACGAATAAAATGAAAACAAACAATTTCAATTTTGATGACATTGCCATAATAAATAAGTCTTAATGAGTTATCTCATCCAATCACTGCATTTCCACACGCCGGATAGAAACAGGTGATAGCATAGCCCGCATAGGTTCGTACGCTTCTTTCTTATTTTTAAATGCTTCCCTGGCATTCGGGACAAAAACTTTCTCCATAAGCTTTCCATCCTCATAACGGCAGACCTCTATCGGGAATGGGACATAAACAAGAGTAAAAATAGCCAAACCACTAAAATGATTTCTGTATCCACAATTCATAAATTCCTTGGCAGCTTCCGTGCCATACTGTGCTTCGTACTCCGGAGTCGGCACTAATGTTAAGATATATTGCGACATATTGCTTGTACGAAGATTCTTCACTATCACTAATTTCTGCCAGACATTGACTTTTGCTTTATACTTCAACGAATCTTGTCCATTCTTTACCAAAGCTATAAAACGATAGGTCGTACCCGTTATAGGCACATTATAACAAGCCGTTCCGTTTCGCTCCGCACCTGTGGCAGATTCCCACTCCGGTATAAAATCACCCGGCACCAGCGTAGCTTTGCTACTTTTTTCCCATAAACGTTTCTTTGCCGAAGGTTGACTGGCTTCCTCCTCAAAGTAAGCTTGCGCTTCTTCCAAACTAAAGCCTGCAATTTCAGTCCGGATGGGAGATTCTATAAAATATTCGTTCGAACATTGAACACAACCAAGAAGAATCAATCCCCAACATAGAACTAATAAACAACTCCTTCTCATAACAATCCCGATAGCTTCTACCGTTACTCTTTATTCTCTCAAATACTGCCTCTTCTCCCGCCGGCTCATCTCTTGCGTGATGAGTTCATCATCCGTCACGGCCCGATACGTCTCCCCTTCTTCCGGTCTGACATCTCCTTCATCCGTGCGGAATATTGGAACAAAATGGGCATACGGATAATCCGCTACTTTCTCAACACGGCGGAATTGAGTTTTGTCCAAGTAATAAAAGGAAATGGAAACACCTTCCGAACTTGCCACTCCGATAGGTTCACCGGCATGTATTTCGCTGCCCGGACTCACAAACTTACTTTCCAGCATCAGGTAGGCTGCGAACGTACAGTCGGCATGGTATACCAATACCTGCCACCCGTCGCCGGCTTTACACACCACTCCGCCGCGGGTTGCGTAAACGGTATCTCCTTCAGGAATGGAAAAGTTCAACGTCAGTTGATTTTCCAAGCTATCCGTCTGCCAATACGTTTCCTTACCGTGCTTCACCGGAAGCGCATAAGGAAAAGATTCGTTTAACTTCTTAGGAAATCTTCCTGGGTAATATCGAAGTCTATAGCTATTTATGTCTCGTTTATAAAGGCCGGATTTCTTCCTGCTCCTTCCCATAACTATCAGATTCCTGCCCGGATGCACATCATGCAATTTCCTACCTCTCAACAGTACTATATAGAAGTCACAATAATCGTTGTTGTAAAGAATCAAATCTTTTGCTTTGCGTTCCCAGTTTTTTTCTACCTCTCCGTCCAAATTCCCTTCCTGCGAATCCATCAACGACATCAACGATTGGGCCGATGCGGAGAATCCGGTCATAAAAAGGAATAGTCCAATTAACAGCACTTTGCAACTTAACGTTTTCATGGTTTATAAGAATTAAACGGTTAAACTATGCCAACAAATTTAGTGCTTTTGTCGGCATAGTTACAAAATTCAACGTTAATAATCAAAAATCATTCATTTTTGAAGCCCAACTAATAATAGACAACCACATCTACCTTGCAAGTCTTACAATAAAAAGTCACCTTTCCGGGAGAGTTCTCCGGATCAACCGTACCTAAATAGGTATTGCAAGGATTATGATAGACTTCAAGCAAAATAGGCAAATAGGGATCGTCCCCATTCGTTGGTTCTGATTCAGGTCCAGGTTCATCACGACTATCATCCCAACCTTCGCCAAATATATCATCCCATGTATCATCCCACCATTCATCAGACCCATAATCTTCACCCCAATAATGATCCCACAAATCATCTTCATAACGGGTCTGCACCGCATGTGATACTTCTACCCGCATACAACCAAACATCTTTTCAAACTTTTCACCTACAATACCTTTCTTTAAAGGCATCGTCACCGCAGTACCATTCTTATCCTTACAACTTTCAATCTTAAACGGATAGTTCCCCGGACACAAAGCATAGACTATTAAACCGGAAAAGTCTTCTTTACCCAAGCTTGTGACATTGTTTCCTATATTTCCCTTGTTTTGAGCATAAAACTTCCTGTCCGGAATTAAATTCATTATATATAAGAGTTGTTTGCCAGATTCAATATCCTTACTTACAACCAACCGTTGGGTAACGGTCACTTTGTAGGCTTGCGCTTGTCCGTTACTAATCTCACTCCGTAGAACCCAGAAACGGTTTTGGCTGATAATGGGAACATCTACATTTATATACTCTGCATTTTGGGAAACCATGCTATTCTCCCACATCGGGGTAAAATCGCCCGGATTTAGGTACTTATTGGAATCTGTTGTACCTCCCGAACGCATAGAGGCAGAATAATTGTTCGCAAAGAATTCCTTAGCTTCTTGTATTATCAAAGACGTTTGCGCATCATTGGTTGACGAAGCTTCATTAATATCATATTTCTCCGTGCAAGAAAACAAAGCGCACAAAGAGAACAAGAATATGAACGAAATATTATATACCTTTTCTATATTCATTATTTTTTTTTTATAATCTTTTTCAGATATTTCAATTTGCATTTTGGTTATATAGATAGAAATAATCAAGCGTGTGAAAAGTTCCTTGCATTCCACAGTTATTTCAATCTCCAAACTATTCTTATGAAATTATCCTTTCCAAATGTTTGTCCATTAAAATCTTGAAGTTTATTCAAATCTATTTTCACAGCCCGACAAGCATTATACAATTTTACAAATACTTCTTTTGGAAACTTCTGATAAATTTCTTCATTAGCTAAAAACTGAACTTTAACAACTTTTCCTTCCTTATCAATAAAGAAGTATGCCGTTAAAGGATTTTTTTTCATCAGCTCATACTGTTGAGTTGTGACATATTTCTCGGGAATCCCATCAAGCATTTTTTTCCAATCAACCGGATAAAAATACCCAGATTGCAATTGTTTTTTCCCTTTTATAAAAAATGTCTCATCCGTAGCTTCTATAAATGTATAGTTTCTTATTGGACGATAAGTTAAATTCTGACTCCAAGTTAACGTTGCATATGCCAGAACAATAAAAAGTAAAAACGATCTCATAATTATATCATTTTAAAAGTTCAATTAACAATTTGGGAGATATATTTGCATCAAATGTTCCATCATAGATATCATCATCTTGTTCCATAGTCCATATACTTCCTAATTGATTATAAATTTCTATTTTTTCAGAATCCCATACTGCATTATCATAAGCAAAATCATTTATAAAAGACTCGTACATAGCGCAATACTCTATATTATCAACCAAATCTACAGTACCAGCGCCCAACCCAGGAACGCCATCCTTATTTGTATTAATATCTGCAATTACTTTTGCCTCAAAATCATAGTTCGAATTTTTACTACTCATTGACTCGCCATAAAATGCGTTATATTGAACCGCATGAATTAATTCCTCTCTCACAGCATGCAAAGTTATATTTGCTTCACTTTTAAAATTTATACTATTGTTTCCTTTATTAAAAAAAGTGTCTCTTTGTTGCATTGGGTTAATCAAAAAGTCCATTTTGGCCTCAACATTAATTAATAATTGATATATATGAGAGCCAATGGATGTATTCTTCAATATATTTACCGCAGATTCAAGTTTATCAACTTGAGTCTGATTCATATTGGTCCAATTTAGAATATTTTTAAGATTTTGATCTAAAATCGGTTGTTGTACATTGTCATTATTATTATCATCCCCACCCGTATATTGATCCTCCGCCGTATCTTCCGTAGGCCCTTCCGGTTCAGGTCCTTCATAATTATCATCAGGCCGTGTCTCATCCAGCCAAGAGTCCCAATCCGGCTCATCATAATTATCATCCGGTCTAATTTCTATCTCCGGAATTTCTCCGCCGTCAATGTCCCAACCCCAATCTTCAAAACGGGTCGTGGCGGCCTTACCCCGCAGAATGGAAACGGAAGCGGTCATGGAACGGGCCAATTCATACGCATTTCGTAACTCTCCTCTTTTCAAATGCACATCCAACAAGAAAATCTTCTGAATACGTTTCCCGTCTTTATACCGACTGACATGTGCCGCTATTTGGGTATAGACACACGTATAAACCGCTAAGCCGCTGTATCCGTCTTTCCCGCCACAGTTCACGAAACTCTCGGCTATGCCCGAAGCATGGCGGGAAGCATAGGACGGATCAGGAATCAGCGTCAGAATGTACTGAGACTTATTTCCGGTTTGCAGGTTTTTCACAATCACTAATTTTTGGTACACATTCACTTGGGAGGCTTGCATCGAGCTACCCCGTTGCTCCACCGACAAGGCTTTAAACCGGTACGTGGTACCCGTGATGGGAACGTTGTAACAGGCAAGACCGTTTTGGACAGCCGCCGTGGCCTTCTCCCATTCCGGCACGAAGTCGCCCGGCGAGAGCGTCACCCGGGAATCGTCCTCCAACGAACGGCTTGTGGCCGAATACTTTGCGGCTTCCTCACGGAAGAGCGTTTTAGCCTCTTCCAGCGTGAAGCCTTCCACCTCCGCCTGACGGGGCGGCGTCATGAAATCCTCGTCCGTACACTGGACGGTACAGAAAAGAACCGCCGCCAGGCAGGCCATACAAAGATAGGTTTTCTTTCGCATAGTTCAAATCATTTACATCAGTTTCTTTTGTTTCATCTTCCTGTCGAACGTATATTGCCGCCAGCCTTGCCAACGGGTATAGGCTTCTGAGGCAAAGAGTGGTTGCACCGTCTCGCAGAATTGGCGGTTGGCATCGGAGAGTTGTTGCAACTTGTCGGCAGTCGACAGTTTTTTATCGCCCAGTATGCGGTATTCCTCGATGGCGTAGATATTGTATGCGGTCTTAAAGCGGGTGATTTGCGACTTGTCCAAGCCATACCTTTTCTGCAACGTGTAGTCCAACTGGTTCTTGGTGATGACAAACCAACGGTCCGCCACTTCTTGGGAGACGGCTTGGCGTACTTCTTCCGCCTTTTGATCATCGAGCGCAAACAGCTTTTCTTCTTTCTGCGCGAATTTGATTTCCTCTTCGTACACCGCTTTGCGCTTGCCCTTGTAGGCATTGTCAATGCGGGCTATGCTTTCGGCTTCCCGATAAGTGGCGTCGTATTTGTCCATATAGATATAGGCCAACTGCTGCAACGCCTTCTCGTTGAAATACCATTCGCCTAACTCCGTACCCAACACACGGAAGATTTCCGCTTGCAAGGCGTTCAGCAACTCGGCTTCCCGTTCGTGCTTCACGTTTTCCGCCTCAGCACCGTTGCGCATGGCGTTGCGGTCGTCCAACCATTTTCGTTCCGCGTCAAACAAGGCATAAAGCTGCTTGGGGGTAACCAGTTTTTCGTTGCTCAGCACGTGGTAACGGTCTATCTCCTTGTTGCAGGTGCTCCATACGTGATATTGTTCTTCGTTGAAGGCGGAAGACACCCGTTGGCAGAAAAGCCGGATGAGCGACTTGCGTGCCTGTTTGAATGCTTGGGCAGACATACGCGATTCGCAAAGACGCGCGTCTTGTGCCTTCACATCCGTCAAGGCGGTTTCATACTGTTCGGCTTGCGCCGCAGTGACTTCGTAGTGTTCTGTCAGGTAAGCACGGCGTTGAGCCGGTGTGACCGATTGGGCCGCCGCGTCGAACACTCCTAACACGAACAGGCCTCCCAATAACAATAAAGTTGTTCTCATGATAATAAGAATATTTAAAATGACAATTTATCTGTTTAGGGAACGCAGATGACGCAGAGCACGCGGATGAACGCAGATTTCTATTTTTTTCTCTGTGCAGACAGGCGAAGCCCTTTATTTTCTGCGAGCCTCTGCGCCCGTCTGCGTAGTCTGCGTTCTCCTAATCAGCCCGCTAAATTCCCATTTACCACCATATTTGTTTCCCGTCCTCGTAAGTAAACGGACGCTCCTCCCGTCCTTTGGTGACATCGCGCAGCCAGAGCAAGGCATGGGCGGGAATATCGGTGAACGTCAGGGAGTAATCCTCGGCTTGCCGTTCGCCCGCCTTCACCCAACGGTCGTCCCAATAATAAAGCTCGTACCGGTCGCCCGGCGAAACGGCGTTGTCGTCATTGCGGGGTGCGAACTCAATGGCTCCGATACGCCGACGCCGCCCCAAGTCCATCCCTACCCAAAGGTCGAAACCGCCGTTGATTTCAAGATAGGTCAACGGGTCGGAATCGAATACCCGAGAAGGGGTGACGGTCTGTTCGATGGCCCCACAGGCGATGGGCGTGAAAGGCAAAACTGCGCCTTCGGGCGACAAGGCACGCATCTCGGCCATGCTGAACGTGCCCCGCGGACGAAGGTAACGCACGTAGCGATAAGCGGCTACATCCACCACAGTCACCCGCTGCATACGGCTGAGGGGCGTGCCGGTCAGCCGGACAACGGTCTTGGCATCGGAGAAGTCGGGACGGTTGGCCACCTGGAAAAGCCCGTGCCGCATGTAGTTGGCAAAACCAACCATGCGTACGCTGAGCGGGAACTTCCGTTCCAACGTGACCGAACGGCGGACGGTGGTATCGGGCCGTAACTCCCGGACACCCGCTTCGGAAACAATGACCGGAGCGGAAACGGGCTGCATCTCCCCCTCCACGTAACGGGAAGGGAGATAAAGGATGCCGTCCCCTAACCCAACGGCTTCCTCTATGCCCTCCGGCAATCGACCCGTCCCCATCCGGGGAAAAGTCCCGTCACAGCTATATGCCACGGGTACCCACCCGTTCGGGGAAAAGACGGACAAATAGAGCGGAGCGTCAGCGGAGGATTCCGCCAAGGCCACGTCCCGGAAACCTATCCGGTGCTTGTCCGTCACGTCCTGCAAGTCCTGCGGACGAAACAGTTCGGGCAGGGTAAGGCGTTCCGCATCCGCACCGGAAGCACGACTATACCGCTTGCGGTAGACTTTCGGCGTCTTGCGGTGCAGCAACCCGGTCTCGGAGTTGTTGTCACTATTCTGAAAAGCCACGGAAGAATCGCCCGGCAAGACCAATGCGGCAAACGAATGGGCGTTGTTGCTGCTCCCCCAGTAGGGCACCAACTCGAACGCCGCCGGAACGCCCGCCGCACGCAAAGCCATGACCACCAACGTACTCCGGTCGTCACATTTGCCGTACCCTTCACGCATCAGCGTGGAATAGGACTTTTGAAGAGCACCGTAGAAATCGGCGGACATGCCTAAGCGGACTTGTGCGTTGAGGTGGCGCGCCGCGGCAACGATGTCCGTACTGTCCGTGCGGAAACGCTGTGCGCAGTCCCATTTCCAGTAATACTCCAACGGCTCATGGGCTACCCGGTAAGGCAAGACGTACTCACAGAATTGGCGGAACGTATAGCCTTGCAAGTAGGGACTTTCGGCTTTCAGCCGGAAAGAGTATTCCAACGACCGGATCAGCGAATCCGCCTGCACCACGTCTACATCGTACACCTTGCGCATCCCGTCTTCCGCCCAAGCGAATTTCCCCGGCATGTTCGCCACCAAGAAGCAGGCCGCCCGGTATTTCTCCTTGTCGCCCGCCGATTGGTAGTGCTCCAAGAAGCGCGTCAGCTCCGTCCGGTTGGTCGGCGACTGTTCTGCCACCCGCCAAGCGGCTTCCTCTTCCGGATTGCCACAACTCAGCAACACGAAGAGTAACGTCCCCAAGAACAAGAATCGCGTTTTCACGGCAAAAGAGGGTTACAGTGAGAAGGTTCCTTCATAGCTCTCTTCGTCCGTTTGAACCACCAACCATAGCGTGCCTTTTGGTTCTCCGGACAACGTAAAGCTGTACTCTCCGGACAATGTCCCCACCTCTTCCGTATGCAGAACGTTTCCATGAGCGTCCACCACATAAATACATACCTCTTCCAAGGCCTTTTCCGAACAGATGGTAATGACGTTTCCGTCATGTGAGGCAGTGGGAAACAGGGATAAAGAACGGTTATCCCTACCTATCATGCCCTTGAGATCCGCACATTGCAGTACAATTTGTTTTTGAATCGCTTTTGCGGGAGTGCAAAGCGTAAGCCCCAACAGGGCCAGTCCTAAAAGTTTTGTTTTCATGATAGTTAGTTTTAAAAACACGTTGCGAAATTCCCAATAAAATAGTTCCCGTCCTACATTTTGAACCGGAAATATATACGCCAAGTTATACGCATACCTCCCGTTTGGCGCATTGGAGAGTACGCATACAACCTTGCGTATATGCTAAAATCGTACAGACAGGTGCTAAAATTGTCCGAAAAGTCCGTAGGCAGTTTATTATATTATAAGGAGTGAATCATTTTGTCCCACAAGTCCGCCGTACCTTTCCCGCCGGTCGCTTTCTTGTAGAGACGCGCCCGGATGGAGGAAACAGAAGTGGGTTGTAAGTTGAGCAAGCGGGCAATGTCCGCCGGACGGAAGCCTACTTTAAGCAGAATGCTGACGTGCAGTTCGTTTTCGTTGAGCGTGCAAAGGGCGTTCAGCCGTTCAAAGAACTTGGGATAGGCGGGTATGAGCAATCGCCGCAGCGTGTCCCATTCATCATCTGTGACGAAAGCCGTTCCACGTGCGGAACGGACACGTCGCTCCAACTCGCGGTAGAGCGGCGAACGGAACAGGGCGTCTTGAGCCTCCCGCTCCTCTTCGGTCTCCAACCGGTCCTGTTCCAAGACGTGGTTAATCAGTTCCAACTTACGGATTTGACTGTCGGTTGGAGAAATCTTTTCCAGTTCTTCTTTCTGTCGCCGGTAATTTTCGAGGGTCTCCCGCTTCTTTCGTTGTTCCTCCTCCACTTGCCGGAACTTGCGCCGTTGTTCTTCCGCTTCTTGCCGGATGCGGCGGTTGCGTTGGGTCAATGCCATGAGCAGGGAGAAAAGGGCCAAGATGACGGCAGCACTTACGACCAACATGAACCGATTGCGCCCGTTTCGCGCCTTCAGGCGGTAGTTCTCCTGTTCGCTCTGCAAATAGTTGTAGTCCGCATACGCCCGGAGCAGGTTCGCTTTCCGGTCCAACGCCCGGAGCGAATCGAGGGTTTGCAACAAGCCGTCATACAAGGCGATGAAAGAAGAATCACCGCTTTCGGACACCCGCTGGGCGGTCAGTGACCGATACGCCCGTTCTTGGGCATAGACCGTCCCCATCCGCAACAGCTGTCTGTAATAATAGTTGGCGGAATCCTGCTTACCAATCGCCTGGTAAAAATTGCCCGCAATGAAATATATACTGCTCAAATTAGGACGTTCGTTATTCCGCAAAGCGTCTTTCAAGGCGACCCGTGCCGAATCATACTGTCCCCTCTCGGTGTAAACAGCCGCCAACTGGCTTTGCACCATATCGGACAAGTCGCGGCGTCCCAACAAGTCGGCTATCCGTTTGGCGTGTTTGAAGTAGGGCAGCACACTGTCCGGATGGTTCAATTCAAGATGGATATAGGCAATATCCCGCAAAGCGAATACCAAACTGACGCTGTCCGATAGCATCCGGTCTATCCGCAATCCCTCTTTGTACATCTGCAAGGCTTGCCCAAACATGTCCCGATAGGCATACAGCGTGCCCATCTGGCTGTACACTTTCGACTGCAAGACCGATGCCCGATCACCATTTTGCCTGATGGCGTGCAAGGCTTCCTCAAAATAGTCCAATGCCTGCAGGTCGTTGCCCAAGTCGCGATACACCCGCCCCGCATAGTAACAAGCCTCCGGAAGCAGCCGCAGGTCGCTCTCCTCTTCTATATAATAATGGATAAGGGGACGGATGAGGCTGTCGGACGTATGGGGCAGATAGGCCTTGTCCGCCGCCTTGACGCAAAGCAGGCGGTAGTACATGCGATGGGCCAAAGGCATGCGTGCGGTGTCCGGCTCTAAGGCAGCCAACAGGGCAAGGGCACTATCCGGGCAGACAGACGCCAAACTGTCCGCCGCCACCAAGGAGGAGGGGTAACGCCGTGGTCCGCACGCGCAGAGCAGCAACAAAAGGCCATATAACAGGATGCGACAAAGGTTCATGCCGCAAAGATAGCGAAAATCTTTTTAGCCTGTATCGCCTTTTTACTTGAACCGCGACGTATCCACCCCTTCCCTTTTCTTCTCCTGATAGCCGCCGAACCTCCACGCAAAGGACACGCCCACGCTGCGGAAGCACGAGTAATCGTTCGTCACCCACTGGCGTTCATAGCGGATGCGGGGACTGATGCCCGCTGTCTCGAAGATGTCCTTGCACCACGCCGTGAGGACACATTTGCCCCGGGCGAAGGCATAGCGCAAAGAGAGGTCGAGGTTGCCGCTGGCGGGCAGGTCGTAGATGCCTTGGATGCTTCCGCTTTGGAAGAAGCCATTGAGCGTCAGGCGCAAGTCGGGCTTGACGGGGAGCGTGAAGGTGCTGTTCAACACCGCTATGCCCGCCAGGAGACGCCGGTCGAAAGGCAAGTCGTAGAAATCCCGGTCCTTTGCACGAGTCCAAGTGCCCATAAGCGTCAGGCGGGAGTCCAACCACTTGCCCGCCTTGAAGGGCACGGAAGCCTGCACACCCGCCTGTTGCAGGAAGTCGAAGTTCACCGAACGGTATATCTCCAGCAGTTCCCGGGGCGACTGGTAGAGCGTCTGCACGGCGTAATCCTTGTTGTGATTGAACCAGGCGGCAAAGACGTACTTCGACTTCAGCACGTAGTTCAGCGAGACTTGGTAAAACTTCGCGGGCTTCAAGAGCGGGTTGCCCTGTATCTCGGAGTAGCCCCCGCCCAAGTAGGACACGGCATCCTGCACCTCCCAATAGGCGGGATAGCTCTTGTTGCTGTTGAAGCCCAACTGGAGGATATGCCCCTGCGCAGGCAAGTACGTCAGGTTGAGGACGGGATACACGTCCCACTCATCCCACACGGGCGTCTTATACCGCTCCCCCGCCAGCGAAGCGTCCAGCATCCATTTTTGTCCGAAGTTCTTATTGAGGCCCGCGTAGAAGTTCAGCGTCTGCTCCCTCCGCCTTGACCGCATATCCGGCGGCAACACACCACTTGTTGCCTCGTCAACTTGTTCACTCGTGTCTTCAAAGTAGAGTTGCTGCGAATTGTCCACGCTCGTCGTATAGACAGCCCCGTAGTTCACCCCCCACCCGTTCTTCAGCGAATGCTCCTGCGCGAGGTAGAACTTCCAGGCGTTGATGCGTTGCAGGTCCGTGGTGTAGAAGTCCATCCGTTCGCCTTCCATCTCGCTATGAAGAAGCTGGGTGCCCGGCGTGCGATACCACGTGAACTCCGCTCCTGCAGAGAAACCGATGGGCGTGCGGTAGTCCAACCGGCCGTTGTGCAGCCACGACGTACGGCTGCTGAGGTTCTCCGCTGTCTGCGTGCCCGTGGTGTGCTGGCGGACGTGGCGAGTGTGGTAACTCCCGTTGTAAGCAAAGGAGAGGCTGTGGTCTTTCCCCAGCTGATAGTCCGTGCCGAGGCGGAAGCTGTGCGTATGGTTGCGGTTGCGCATCACCTCGTGGTTCTCGATGAGGTGCGTCTCGTCCGTGGCCTCCAGCCAGTGGCGCGCTTCCTTGTCGCTGGTGTTGTAGTCCTTGCCGTGGGTGTGAGAGTAAAGAAAGTCGAGAGAGAATTTTCCAGCATTATAGATCAAGGAAGCGCGCTCCTGAAAGCTGGCCTCGTGGCTTTGGTCATATTGGGCGTACGCCTCGCCCTGAAGCGTGCCCGGGTCGCCGATGCGGTGCCGGAGGCGCACGTCTATCAGCGCGCCGCGTACTTGGTAGCGTGCCGGGGCATTGTACATCACGTCCACCCGCTCGATGCGGTCGGCGGGCATCGACCGGAGGAGGGCGTAGAGTTGCTCCGTGCCCATGTTCGTCACCTTGCCGTCCAGGACGATGGTCACATTCTTCGCGCCGAGGGTCAACGCGCCGTTCATCTCCGCCACGCCGGGCAGGTACTTCAGGGCATCATAGATGTTGTCCGCGGGCTTGCCCTCTATCAAGCGGGGCAAGTCATACTCCAACTTCCCCGCCTTGGCCTTCACCACGGGACGTTCGCCCGTCACCATCACTTCGGGCAGAGTCCTCACCAGGCTGTCCGCCCAGAGGCTGTCCGTCTTCATCTCTTGCGCATAAAAGGCTTGCACACAAAGCATTGCAAGCACGCATAAGGTAGTTCGTTTCATTCTTATCCTTGTTTTCATTCTTCTTTCTCCTATGTTCGTCCCCGCCTTCCCGCCACCTTGTCCCTGCTTTGCCGGCGGAAAGAGGCGGACTTTCCGCTGCCTCGTCATAGCATCAGTGGCACTGATGGTAGACAAAGGTGGCACTGATGATACCCAAAGGTGCCACTGATGATAGGCAAAGGTGCCACTGATGCTATTACTTCCCGGCGGGGAGGCGGTGACTTTCCGGCGGGAAGACGGGCACAAAGTACGGCATTCTCCGCCATAAGGCAGGCAGGAAGCGGCTTACCAAGTCTTACCGGAAGTGTTATTTAGTCTTATCAACCTAAACGAGGAAAGGAAGAAAGACGTAATTTTGCGGGCATGAAACTGCCCTCCAAACATATCGCCCTCGTGGTCGTCCTCTCCCTCGCCGCCATCTTCGCCTACCAGGCGTATTGGCTGGTGAACCTCTACCGCACGCAGTGCCGAGCCACGGAGCACGACATCGCGGAAGCCATGCGCCTGAGCGACTACAACGAGCTGGTGCTACGCATCGAGCGGATGAGGCAGGATTCACTGGGGCAGCACGGCGAAGTGAGCGTCTCCGCCGGATATAACCAGAAGACGCCCTACGTGGAGAGCCGCACCATCACCACCGAGCAGAAGGGCGACTCTACCTATATCTATTTGGAACAACATACGAGACGGGACTCTGCCGCCATCGACTCGTCCCTGCATGTAAACGACAGCCCGGACTCGCTCTTCGGAGGGAACAGGACGATGCAGGAACTGGCGGGCTACTTCCAACGCGGCCTACACTCCGGGCTGGACGTGATCTGCGCCCCGGACTTCGCCGCCTACGACAGCCTGCTGTGCGACGAGCTTCACCGCGCGGACATCATCGCCCCCTACCGCCTGACACACTTACACCAAGGCGACACGCTTGCCACGGGCGGCACGCCTGGCTACATTCCGTCTCCCGAAGCCAAGACCTACGAATACAGCTACGACCTGCACGGCAAGTGGCTCTACCTCCTCACCACGGAGCCGATACACGGCCACGTGCTGCGGCAGATGGCGGGCATCCTGGCCACGTCGGCGGTCATCCTCCTCGTCTTAGGCTTCTCCTTTTGGTACCTCATCCGCATCCTGCTGCGCCAACACACCTTGGAGGAGATGAAGGACGACTTCACCAACAACATGACCCACGAACTGAAAACGCCCATCGCCGTGGCCTACGCCGCCAACGACGCCCTGCTGAACTTCGGCGCCGATGCCGACGGGGCGAAGCGCACGCGCTACCTCCGCATCTGCCAGGAGCAACTCACGCGGCTGGGCGGACTGGTGGAGCAGATACTCTCCCTCTCCATGGAGCGGCGGCACAGCTTCCGCCTGCACCGGACAACATTTCCCGTCGCCGACATCCTCGCGCCCCTCATCGAGCAGCACAAGCTGAAGGCGGACAAGCCCGTCCGCATCTCCACCCGCCTCACGCCGCCCGGCTTGGAGGTGAATGCCGACCGCACGCACTTCTCAAACATCGTGAGCAACCTGCTGGACAATGCCATCAAGTACTCCGCAGGACAGGCGGAGGTGGAGATAGAGGCCCGTCAGGAAGGCGGCGCATTCATCCTCTCCGTGCGGGACAAAGGCACCGGCATCCCCAAGGACAAGCTGACGCATGTGTTCGACAAGTTCTACCGCGTCCCCACGGGCAACCTGCACCCAGTGAAGGGCTATGGCCTCGGCCTGTATTATGTCAAGACGATGGTGGAGCGGCACGGGGGCACGGTGGAGGTGGAGAGCGAACCGGGGAGGGGAAGCGAGTTCATTATTAAATTAAGAATGGAGAATGAAGAATGAGTAATAAAGAATGGATAGACGTGCTGTTGGTGGAAGACGAATCCACCTTGGCGATGATTATCAAGGACACCCTGGAGGGACAGGGCTTCCGCATCCGCCTCGCCAAGGACGGGGAAGAAGGCTTGCAGAGCTTCTTCCGGGAGAAACCCGACGTGCTGGTGGCCGATGTGATGATGCCCCGCATGGACGGCTTCGAGATGGTGCGCCGCCTCCGCAAGACGGACAGCCGTACGCCCGTGCTCTTCCTCACCGCCCGCTCTGCCATCAACGACGTGGTGGAGGGCTTCGAACTGGGCGCCAACGATTACCTGAAGAAGCCGTTCGGGATGCAGGAACTGATAGTACGCATCAAGGCGCTCTTAGGGCGCGCCTGCCCCTCGATGTCCGACAAACCGGCTGCCCATACCTTTAAGATAGGGCACTATCTCTTCAACTGCCAGACACAGACGCTGACCCACACCGGGCTGACGCAGCAACTCTCTTATCGGGAAAGCGAGATACTGCGCCGCCTCTGCCTCAACCGCAACCAGGTGACGGACATGCGCCAACTCCTGCTCGACCTCTGGGGCGATGACACCTTCTTCAACCAGCGCAGCCTGCACGTGTTCATCACCAAACTGCGCCACAAGCTATCGAAGGACGAACGCATACGGATAGTGAACGTCAGGGGGATTGGGTATAAGCTGATTGACACGGTTCTGAAATGACAAAGGGGAATGGTATCTGCCATGACGGAAACTGGTCGACAGACTTCAAGCTTTCGAAAGCCGTTTGCATCCTTGCCAAATTCCTATCAGCATCCCCAGCAGCAACAACGCCATGGCTCCGTAAGCAATGCCTTCGGTAACGTGCAGGCTTTGCGGGTCGAAACGCATCTCAATGGTATGCTTACCGGCAGGGATGTAAAGAGCGCGCAGGATGTAGTCAGCACGGCCTAATTCGGCATTCTTTCCGTCTATGGTCACTTGCCAACCATCCGGATAATAAATCTCGGAGAATACGGCTACGCCATCTTGGGCATTATCAGACTCATACACCAAATGATTGGGAGCATAGCTGGTCAAGCGAATGGAAGCAAGACTATCTTTCGGCAGTTCGGCGGCGCCTTGCAAAGCGTCCTTGAAGCGGGCATCTACTACAGCCGTTCGGGTGGGAAGCACGGTGCTCAAGGTATCTATTTCTTTGTTTGCATTATCCACATACAACACTTTATCTACAAACCAAGCATTTCCGTAAGCGTATGGATTTTGCACGGGGATTGTCTGCCCCTGGCCTGCGGGAAGTATGAAATAGCGGGTGTTCAGCATGTTGAGGACACGGAATTTGGAAGCGTCCACACTGTCCATCTGTCCGCCTGCCCGAGCTATCTCCGAGTAAGCCGCCTGCATTTCGGGAGCGATGTGGTGGTCTATCATCTCCTGATAACGGCGCAGTTTGGCGGGATGGTAACCTCCTACGCTCTTATGCCAATAGGACGTATTGTTCTCATTGAACGTATTTGTGGCCAAATTCAGGACACGATAATCCAAAGTCTTGTCTTGCAAGATAGCCTCATCAGCCTGCGTCTTGGCAAAAGTCGTGGTTTGTGTGGAGCGAGGAACGAACTGGCTGTCGTTCAGATAACGTTTGTTGACGCCCCACAAGTCTATCAGGCAAAGCAAGGCGATGCCACCCAATGCGAACGAGCGACGCAACTTGCCCATGGCGTAAAGTCCCAACAACAAGAAGCCTATAACGACAATCATGAAACTGCGCAACGCATCGCTGCTCACCAAGGCGGCACGCATCGCTGAAAGATTATTCAGGATGGCGGGCAATTCCGCGGACGGCAGATAGCCCTGGGCGGCAGCCTGTTGCAGCATCTGCATCTCCTGGGCAGGCACGTAAGTGGAAGGCGAAGGCGTGCCGGGCACGGCATACCACAAAGCGACTCCCGCCGTCAGAAGCAGGCAGGCGCATAAAGGTTTGAGATGTCGGCGAAGAATGACCGGCTCTTCCAAGATCTTCTTTAAGGCGAAGATGGCCAACAGGGGGATGGTAAACTCGGCAATCACCAAGATGGAAGAGACTGCCCGGAATTTGTTGTACATGGGCACATAATCGATGAAGAAGTCGGTCAGCGGCATAAAGTTCTTTCCCCACGACAAGACAATGGAGAAGAACGTCGCCCCTACCAACGCCCACTTCAGCGGGCCTTTCACGACAAAACATCCCAACAGGAAGAGGAAGAGCACAAACGCCCCCACATACACCGGGCCGGAGGTCATGGGTTGGTCGCCGAAATATTGCGTCAACTGGCCGTAAAGCCCGCTATACATTGGGATGGCTTTCTCCATGGCCGTATCACTGGCAGACAAAGGTACTGAGGAGCCGCCTTTAAAGTTTGGGATAAGCAAAGTCAATGTTTCGTCGATGCCGTAGCTCCATTGCGTGATGTAATCCCTATCCAATCCGCCACTTGTTTGCTGAGCGGCCTCGCCCGTCTGCACCAATTCGCTCTTGCCACGCATGGTCTCTTTACTGTACGTATAAGTATGGTATAAGTTGGACAAGTTGGCCGCTACGCCTACCAATGCCGCCACTACCAACACCGCACTGGCACGGAAGAACTGGGGCAACGTCTTCTCACGCCACGCCTTCTCGAAGTAAGCGCCCGCCACAAACAAAATGACCAACAGGAAGTAATAGGACATCTGAACGTGGTTCGACATAATCTGCAGCGCCAGGAACAAAGCGGTCACGACGCCACCCCACAGCAATCGTCCCCGATAGGCCAGCACAATGCCCGCTATCGTAGGCGGTATATAGGCCAAGGTGATGAACTTCCAGATGTGACCCGCCGAGATAAGGATAAAGAAATAGGACGAGAATGCCCACAGGACACCTCCTAAGGCTGAGAGCCACGCCGATACGCCAAAGGCACGAAGCAGGATGTAGAAGCCCAGCATCAGGATGAACGTCAGATGCACGTAGGAGGGCAAAAATCCCTGATAAACCTTCTGTAGCCATTGCAAAGGTTTGGCAGAATCGTAGGAAGGCGAAATCTGATAAGTGGGCATACCGCCGAACAGGGCATTCGTCCAACGTGTACGTTCGCCCGTCTGCTCGTAGTACGCAGCCGCTTCCTGGCCTGCTCCGGCGCCGGCGGCTGTATCGTGTTGGAAAAGAATACGGCCTTCGATGTCGGCCGGAAAGAAATAAGCAAATGAAAGCACGGCAAACAGCACGATTGCCAGTAGGTCGGGGAGTATTCTCTTGATGTCCATAACTCAATTTAAATTCAATTCTGATGCGCAAAGATAACGTATCTTGTGCTATTTACCATCAATTGGCGAAAGGAATTACACCAAAAAGTCGTACATTTGTCCCCGAAATAGAAAAAGGAGCAAAAAAAATGAAGATAGGCATTATCAGCGCGATGAATAGCGAACATCGTCAACTGGCTGAACGACTGAATGATAAAAAAGAAATTGAGGAGGACACTTTCCGCTATGTGGAAGGCCGCGCGAACGGCAATGAACTGGTGCTTACGCAATGTGGTATCGGTAAAGTGAACGCCGCCATCGGAGCCGCCGAACTAATACGGCGTTATCATCCGGCGTGCATCATCAGCACCGGAGTGGCCGGAGGCATTGACACCAGCTTGCGGGTGGCCGATGTAGTGGCAAGCAGCCGGCTGGTGTACCACGACGTGTATTGCGGCAACGACGGCACGGAGTACGGACAGATACAAGGCATGCCCCTCTACTACGAAGCCGACGCCCGGTTATTACACCATGCCCTCGACCTGAACCAATCCGCCTCCTTAGAGAGCCGCATCCACGGTGGCCTCATCTGCACGGGCGACCGTTTTGTGGAGAACAAGGATGAATTGAGCGTCATTAAGCAACGTTTTCCCCAGGGCATGGCGGTGGATATGGAGTCGGCCGCTATCGCCCAAACGTGCTATATTTATGACACACCGTTCCTCAGCTTCCGCATCATCAGTGACACGCCGGGGGCGCATGACGACAACTTTGCCCAATACAAAGATTTCTGGAGCACGATGGCCGACCGTTCATTTCACACGACATGGGCTTTCCTGTCCACCCTGCCCGTGAAACTCTAACCATTTACATCAATAATCATTTGCATCATGAACAAGATACCCAGTTTTACCATCGACCACATCCGCCTCTTGCGCGGCATCTACGTATCCCGCAAGGATGAAGTAAACGGCGAAGTCATCACCACTTTCGACATCCGCATGAAAGAGCCTAACCGCGAACCGGCTCTCGGCCAAGGTGCCCTACACACCATCGAGCACCTGGCAGCCACTTACCTGCGCAACGAACCGCAATGGAAAGACCGCATCATCTATTGGGGACCCATGGGCTGCCTGACAGGCAATTACCTGCTGATGCGCGGCGACCTTACTCCGCAAGACATTCTCCCTTTGATGCAGGACACCTTCCGCTTCATTGCCAACTACGAAGGCGAAGTGCCCGGTGCGGCTCCGCAAGATTGCGGGAACTGCCTGCTGCACGACCTCCCCATGGCACGTTGGGAGTCGGCCAAATACCTGCATGAAGTGCTGGAACAGATGAAAGAAGAGAACATGCGTTACCCGGAACGGTAAGCAGGCCTATTCTATCGGCACTCCCTTGTAGAAATCCAATATCTTGGTGCGGAACAGATATTCATATTTAGCCTGAAGCTCATCGCTTTGGGCTTTCATCAAGTTCTGCTTGGCCTCGTTATATTCTACAGCGTTGGCCTTCCCGTTCTCAAACTTCTCGCTCATCAGATCGAAGGACTCCCGACTGGCAAGGGCGGCGGCATGGCTGCTGGTGTACTTGCTCTCCGATGCCACGGCGTTGTACCATGCCTGCTGTATTTCCTTATACAAGGCTTTCTTGGCGTTGTCTAATTGCAGGGCGTAGTTGTCACGTTGCAGACGGGCGGTGCGTACCCGGTTGCGGGTGCTGAGGCGGTTGAACAACGGTACGCTGAGGCTGACACCGATATACTTGTTGAAGTTATCCCCCATCTGCTGGCGGAAGTTGCGGTTGATGGTGCTGTAGTAGCTGGTACCCAAACTGCCGTTCAGACTAAGCTGCGGATAATAACCGCTTTGCGCAATGCGGATGCTGTGTTTGCTCCCTTCCAACCGATATTGCGCGGCACGGATAACGGCCTTCTGTCCCAACGCCTGCTGGTAGATGTCATCGGGCGGCGTAAGAACGGAGGGTTGAAAGGCAGTTGCCGGAGTCTCCAGCGTGAAACCTTCCGGAGAGGGCAGTTCGATGAGCTGGGCAAGGTCGAGCAAGGACAGGCGGTAGTCGTTGCGTGTCTGTACCACGGTCATGTCATCCTGTGCCACCCGGGATTTGGCATCGGCCACTTCGGCGGTGGAAGCCTTCCCCACAGCGGCCAGTCGGGCGATGCGGTTCAACTGCGCTTTGCTCAATTCGGCCTGGCCAAGGGCTACTTCGTGCAATTCCTGATTGAAGAGCACTTGCAGGTAGGCGGAGGCGATATTGATGCTGATGTCCTCCTTCGCCTTGTCGAGGTCGGCGGTGGCGGCTTTCAGGTTGAGCTTGGCAAGGGCATACTGGTTGGGCAGTTCCAAGCCGGTAAACAGCGGAATGCTGGTGCTGAGCGACATGTTGGTGCCGTTGCTGCTGGTGTTAACGTAGACGGTGCTGTAGTCGCCGGTAGCCTCATCGGGTACAGCGGTCTGTGTACGTCCCCAGTTCCAGCTTTGGTTGGCACTGCCGTTCAGGTTGGGCAGGCGTGCCCACTTGGCGGTGTTTACCTCTACGGCACTCTGTTCGGCCTGATTGGCGGCCTGACGGATGTCGATGTTATGTTCGATAGCATAGTCGATGCAGCGGCGCAGCGACCAAGTCTCCTGGGCGAATGCCACACTGCCACAGCCCAATGCGAGACTTATGAATAAAAAAGATAGTTGTTTCATATATATAAATGATAATTTATCTGTCTCAGGGAACGCAGACGACGCAGAATACACAGATGAACGCAGACTTATATTTTTTTTCAGTGCAGATAGGCGAAGCCCTTTATTTTCTGCGAGCCTCTGCGCCAGTCAGCGTTGTCTGCGTTCTCCTGATGCAGTCGCTAAATTCCCATTTTACTGTTTCTCCGCTCCTCTCACCTTGTCTTGTTGCGTAATGCCGCTCAGCACCGCAATGCGGATGCCATCACTCAGACCCACTTGGATGGGCGTACGGCGGAATGTCTGATGGGGTACGCTGTCCGTCAGGACGTAGACAAAGGTGCTGTCACCTTCGAACTCCACGCAACCTTCGGGGATGGCGAGTGTCTGGCGGGCACGCTCCAACACGATTTCGGCATTGGCGGAGTAGCCCGAACGGATGACTACGCTGTCCGGCGCATCCACGGCGGCCTTTATCTCAAACTGGTTGGCTCCGTTGTCCTCTGTCGCCTTGGGAGAGATATACTCTAAGGTGGCATCAAAGCTCAGGTTCTGCAAGGCGCCGATGGTGAGTTTGACGGGCATGCCTTCGTGCACGCGCCCCACCTCGGTCTCATCGATGTTGCCACGGAAGATAAGGTCGTTCATGTCCGCCACGGAAGCGATGGTCGTTCCATCGTTCATCGTATTGGCCATAATGACGGAGTTACCCACTTTGACGGGCACGTCCAATATCAGTCCGTCGATGGTGCTGCGGATGAGGGTGCTGCTGATGTCGGCACTGCTCTTGGTGATGCCGTCACGCACAATCTCCAGGTTGTCCCGTGCCGCCTGCAGCTCCTCCTGTTGCTGTTTCAGGTTGACCTCGCTCTGCTCATACTCCTCGGCACTGATGAGTTGGTCCTTATAGAGTTGCTCCACCCGGCCGAAGTCCGTCTTCGCCTGCCTTACGTTGATTTCCGCCAGGCGCACACGGCTCTCTGCAGAGTTCAGTGTGCCCAGTTCGGGGATGACCTTCACCTTGGCAATGACTTCATTCTTCTTTACCTGCTGGCCCGCCTCCTTATAGAGCACGTCGATGATGCCGGATATTTGCGGCTTGATTTCTACCTCGTCACGGGGT
The DNA here is from genome assembly GCA_949300425.1 of uncultured Bacteroides sp. Lineage (GTDB taxonomy): Bacteria > Bacteroidota > Bacteroidia > Bacteroidales > Bacteroidaceae > Bacteroides. The sequence goes on along the minus strand of CASGED010000010.1, from coordinate 49,131 downwards.
TCTACCTTGCCCGTGGCCACGGTGGTCTTTTCCAAGTCCGCCACTTCGGGGCTGACTATCTCGTAGACCACTTCTTCCGGCTGCGACTTCTGCCACAGGAATACGAAGGTCCAAACGAATACCAAGCCCACTATGGTGAGCCCTGCAATCTTAATTACTTTCCTTGTCTTCATCTTATCAGTCGATTTTAATTTATCATTCCCAATTAGTAATAATTCCTTATATTATGATTCGTGCGAGACTTACCCGGCGTCCGAGAGTACCTCACCCGCCGTATGAGCCTACCTCACCCGCCGGGTGAGGCCCCCTCACACGGCGTCTGAGGCCGTCTTTTACGACGTATCTGATTATCAATCTCTTACGAAAACGCCTATCACATCCATATATCTTTACATAACCAGTATCCTCACTCATCCCTTATCGCCTCTATCGGCTTGACCGCCATGGCCCTGTAGGCGGGTGCCAGTCCTGCCAAAAGCCCCATGCCGATGAGCAGCAGACAGGTGCCGATGGCCATGCCGAAGGACACCTGATAGTGCACCTCGATGACGCCCGAAGGGTTGGCCGCATTCTCCACCAGCTGGAGGATGCCCACGGCGAACGATATGCCCGCCATACCCGCTACGGTGGTCAGCACCATGCTCTCGCTCAATATCTGTTGCAGGATGTCCCGCGGACGGGCGCCGATGGCACGGCGGATGCCTATCTCCGTGGTTCGCTCGCGTACGGTGACCATCATGATGTTGCTCACACCGATGGCCCCGGCCAACAACGTGCCCAGCCCCACGAGCCACGCCAGCAGACGCACGCCAATGAGCAGGTTGTCCATCATGGCGAACATCACTTCCAGGTTGAGCAGCATCACGGCCTGGTCGTCCGTAGGACTGATGTAGTGCGCCTGACGCAGCACGTCCTTCACACGCGGCTCCACGTCCTTCACTTTGACGCCCGGCTGCATGGTGAAGCATATCACTTCGAGCTTGTCGCCCAGGTTGTACATCTTCTGCATGGTGGTGAAGGGCAGTACCACGCTCTCCGACGCCTGCCCCTGTATGTTGACGTTGCCCTCGGACGAGCACATGCCCACGACACGGTAGTAGACGCTGTCCACCTGCACGTAGCTGCCGCAGGGGTCTCCCCCGTCGGGGAAAAGGCTTTCGTACACACGCTTGCCGATGACGCACACCTTGCGCGCTTCGCGGATATCCACTTCGTTGATAAAGCGGCCGTATTCTATCTCCTGATGTTCTATCGCGTCGTAGTTGGGGTAGAGTCCTTTGACGATGGTGTTGTCGTACTTGTTTCCTTCGAAGACGCTGAGCTTTCCCCATTGCGTCACGCTGGGGCTGACCACGTCCACGCCCTCTATGCGGCGGATGCGTTCGATGTCCGCCACCTCCAAGTCCCAACGACGCCCCTTGCGGAAGCCTTTGTACGGCTCATGGGTCTTGTCCGCCACCACGAAGCCGGAGTTGGTGGCAAAGCCCTCGAACTGTTTCTTCAGTTCCTGCTGGATGCCCTGCCCGCCGCCTATCAGCACCACGAGCATAAAGATGCCCCAGAATACGCCGAAGGCCGTGAGCAGGCTTCGGGTCTTGTTTCGGGTGATGGTGAGGAGGATTTCCTCCATGGTGTCTCTATCTATCTTCATATCAATCTGCCCTCAATGCTTCTATTGGTCTTATCTTGGTAGCCTTGCGTGCCGGGAAGAAGCCCGCCAGCGTGCCTGCCACTATCAGGGTGACGGTAGCCTGGATGGCGATGCGCAAGTCTACGGTAGGGTCGCTGAACATCTGCACCTGGAACATGCCGTTGTCCACGTTCTGCGAGCCAAAGGCGACGTTCATCCATTCCGTCACGCCGATGCCCGCCACCATGCCTACGTAGCCGAAGACGGTGGTAATGGTGACACTCTCCACGATGATGAGCCACAGGATGCTGCGCGGCTTGGCGCCCAACGCCTTGCGGATGCCGAACTCATGGGTACGCTCCCGCACGGTGATGAGCATGATGTTGCTGACGCCCACGATGCCGCTCAGCAGGGTGAAGATGCCTATCACCCAGATGGCGGTGCGGAGGATGCCCATGGCGTTCTGCGTCTGCAAGTAGTTGGTGAAGCGGTTCCATATCCAGATGGCACCATCGTCCGTGGGGTCGAAACGGTGGTTCTGTCCGATGACTCGGCGGTAGTCGGCCTCAAAGGCTTCGTTCTTCGCCTCGTCCGTCAGTCCCTTGGTGGTAAAGATGATGCTGTTCAGCTTGTCGCCCTTGTTGTAGATGGTCTGCAAGGTGGTGAAGGGGATGAACGCCTGACTCGGCTCGCTGCTTCCCTCGTCGTTGTAGAGGCCCACCACCTGATAGGCCACGCCTCCCGCCCGCACAAACTTGCCGTAGGGTGAAGTGTGCGTCTTGCCGAAGAGCACGTCCGCCGACTTCTGGTGCAGCACGATTACCTTACGCCGCTCCTTGATGTCGGTCTGGTTGACGAAGCGTCCACCGGCGGTTTTCACGGCCTCTACTTCTATATAATTGGGATATACGCCCAGCAGGGACAGGTTGACGTATTCCGCTCCGTAGCTGATGTCCATGCTGCTTTGCGACAACGTGGCTCCCGCACTTTCCACGTGGTCGGGGAAGAGGCGTTCCGTATCATCCAAATCACGGTTGTCCAATTGGATGCGTCTCCCCTCTTTCAGTCCGTCATAGGGTTTGGTGGTCCATCCCTGGAAGATACGGATGGAGTTCAAGGCCCGCTCCGAGGCATTCTGTTCGAAGGCGTGTATCAGTCCGTTGCCCGCCCCCAGCAGCACGATGAGCATGAAGATGCCCCACGCCACGGCAAAGCCCGTGAGCAGCGTGCGCAGCTTGTTGCGGCGGATGGTTCCGTATATTTCTTGCCAAAGGTCTAACACAATGATGAATGTTTAATGATAAATAGTAAATAGTAAGTAACTAATCAAAATTATCTTATAGCACACAGATGACACAGATGAGACTGATTTGCACAGATTATTTTTTTTAATAACATCTGTGGTCATCTGTAAAATCTGTGTTATCTGTGTGCCATAGTATAAGTTAATTCTGTACACTTACTTAAATTGTCTAATTGTAAATCACTTCATCAGTCCTCCCTGCCCGAAGGGTGAGGCGTCATGCTTCAGGTTCGCCTCAATGCTGCCTATCACCCCGTCCTTGATGTGGATGATTTTGTCCGTCTGGTTGGCTACGCCGCTCTCGTGGGTCACGACGACGATGGTCATGCCCGTCTGGTGGAGGTCTTTCAGTATCTGCATCACTTCGATGGACGTCTTGCTGTCCAAGGCGCCCGTAGGCTCGTCAGCCAGGATGATTTGCGGCTGGGTGATGAGGGCACGGGCGATGGCTACACGCTGCTTCTGTCCGCCGCTCATCTCGTTGGGCATGTGGTGCGCCCAGTCCTTCAGTCCCAATCGGTCGAGGTATTCCATGGCGAGCAGGTTGCGTTTCTTGCGGCTGACGCCTTGGTAGAAGAGAGGAAGGGCTACGTTCTCCATGGCGTCCTTGAAGGAGATGAGGTTGAACGACTGGAAGATGAAGCCTATCATGCGGTTGCGGTATTCCGCCGCACGGTTCTCGCTTAGGTTCTTGATGAGCGTGCCGTTGAGGTAATACTCGCCCGTATCGTAGTTGTCCAGGATGCCTAATATATTTAACAAGGTGGACTTACCCGAACCGGACGCGCCCATGATGGACACGAACTCACCCCGGTCGATGTCCAGGTTGATGCCCTTCAGTACGTGCAGGGGCGCGCCGTTGTTGTAGGTCTTATTGATGTCTCTTAGCTTTATCACGTTCTTACGGATTAATGGTTTTGGCTTTTAGACGCGCAAAGTAAGGAAAAAGTTGCAACCGCCGTACACTTTTTCCGATATTTCTGCGCATAGAAGCCGTTTTCCCCTTGCATTTTACGGGGGAGCGGAAAGAATTGCCCCCTGCAATACCTACGAAACCGCAAACCGGGCGCGGGAACTACGGTTTCTTCCGACCATAGCTTCCGTGCCCGGTTTCCTCCCGCCGTGCCCCCGACATCATTTCTCCACCTTCTTCTTCCACTCCTTGTACTTCTTGAACACCTTCAGCCCGTCGCTGTTGTACCAGCTGTAGCCGTTGCGGCGTTCGTGGCCTATCTCGCTGAGGTCGTAGCGCATGATGCCGTCGCGGTCGCAGAAGAAGGGGCGGTTGTCCTCCAAGGTGTAGAAGCGGGCCCACAGCGGGGGGCAGTCCTCGCCTTCCCGGCAGGGCACCATGCGGTAGTCTTTCCGGCCCTCGGCGTCGGTGAAGGTCTCGCGCTTCAGCCCGTCTATCTGCACGGCGCGGAACCAGGCCACGGCGGCGTCCACGCTGGCGATGATTTCGGGCGAGGGCTTGGAGAGGGACATGAGGAAGAGCACGATGTCGTCCGACTCCTGGCCGCTGAGCGAGGGCTGTTCGTAGGCGCGGGCTTTGGCGGGAGCCAAGGTGTGTTCGTCGTGCTGGGCGCACCAAGCGGTCAGCTTGCCATTCTGCCGCACCTGGGTCTTGAGGATGCAGTCCACACCTTTGTCCAGCGACGCCTTGGCCTGGCGGCGGATGTCTTCGGGCAGGTAGGCGTAGGGCGCTTTGCCCTTGCTGACGTCGCGCATCAGCTTCAGGACGTTGGTCATGGCGTCGTCGTTGTAGGTGATGTGCGTGTAGTAGCCTTTGGGGCGGGGGTAGAACTGGGGCCAGCCGCCGTTGTCGTACTGCGCCTCGAAGAGGTAGCGGATGCCCCGGATGGCCGCGTCCTTGTACTTCGCGATGCCCGTGGCGTTGTAGAGGCGGCTGAGGTAGGCTATCTCCGTGGTGGTGGCCTTGTTGTCGATGGTGCTTTCGTTGACGTCGTCTTTCTGCGCCAAGGCCGCACGGCGTTCCTCCTCCGTCAGTTCGGCGGGGATGTAGATGTTCTTGGGCCAGCCGCCGGTGGTCTGCTGGTAGAGCAGGACGTTGTCGCCGATGCGCAGGGCTTCCTGTGTAGTGAAGAAGCCGTCGTCTAACTTCGCTGCCAGCTTGGGCCAGTCTTTGTACGATTGCTTGTCTTTGTACGTCTGTTGCGCGGTGCCCGCCAGGGTGCAGCCCAAGGCGACGAGGCACGCTACGAGGGTTCTTTTCATGCTGATAATCTCCTTTTTTAGGGCAAAAGTAGTTGATAAATCGGTGACTTGTGTCGAAATATTGATTTATTCCAAGTATTTTACCGCCTTTTCGCTTTTCTATTCCGAAAGAATGCGTATCTTTGCCCCGAACGAACCACATGTATCACCCTGTAAACGCCGCGTCGTATGAAAGATAAAATAACACAAATTACCCCCCCCCATAACATTTGTTAACGCAATCGTGTTCCTGTTGGCGTTCCTCGCCGCTTGCGAGTCGCCCCTCGAACCCGAACCCCTCCCCCAAGACACCTACCCGCTGCAGATAGCCTCCGCCACGGTGACAGCCGATACCCGCCTGGCTGACGCCGGCGTCACGACCTCGTGGACGGACAACGACCAGATAGCCGTCAGCCTCGACGGCGGAACGCCCGCCACTTATACCTATAATTATACTGATAACGAATGGGCCTCCGACGCGCCCCTCTACTGGAAGAGCAAGGCCGACGCCGCCGTCACCGCCTGGTACCCCGCCACAGCGGATGTCCCCCTCGCCGACCAAAGCGCCGGACTCGCCTACGTGCTGCAAGCCGCCACTACGGCGCCGTTCGGCCGGCCCGTCTCCCTCCGCTTCACCCACCAACTGGCCAAAGTGCGCGTCACGCTGGGCGGCACGCAGGCCGGGCTGGTGAACAAGGTGGAAGTGAACAACTACAGCGCCTGCACCCACACCCAAGGCGGCAGCGTGACGCCCGGCGCCGCAGGCTGGATAACCATGCACGCGGTGGACGCCGCCACCTACGAGGCGAACGTGGTGCCCGTCACCGCCATCGACCCCGCCAACTTCATCCGCCTGAACGGCACCGCCACAGCCACCGTCAGCGGCATCACCGCGCTGCAAGCCGCCACGATGTACACCGTCAGCCTCACCGTGAAGTCCCCCATACCCGACGATGCCCAGGCGATACCTGCCGACGGCACCATCAGCGACGATGGTAACTACGTGGTGAGCGGCAACTTCGGACAGACTATCAGCATCACAGGCGGCAAGCCACATGTCTACCTCAACAACGCCCACATCAGCGTGAGCAACCAAAACGCCATCAGCGTCACGGGCGATGCCAACGCCACCATCCATGTGCTGGGCGAGAATAGCGTAACCGCGGAATCAGACTACGTATCCGGCATCTATGTAGCCACCGGCAGCAGCGTCACCATAACGGGAAACAGCAAGGAAGAAGATGTCCTGCGCGTTACGGGCGGTCGCGACGGAGCCGCCATCGGCGGATACTATGATGATGGGCAGGACGTAAACTGCGGAGCTATCACGATAAGCAACGTAACCGTACATGCAGAAACTGGCACTAGCAGTCTTGTTTATGCACCCGGAATAGGAAGCACGGGCGACGCCTGCGGGACGATAACCATTACCAGCGCCACGGTCTATGCCCGTAGCGCTGGCGGTCCAATTATGGGCGCCCCCGCCATCGGTGCATTGGAAAGTGTTCCGGACATCTTCATCACAAATTCTGAAGTCCATGCCCAAAGGGGCGGACATGGCGGCCAAGCCGTGGGAGACTACATCGGGCGCGGAGGAGATTACGACTATCAGGGCGGAGCCATCCAATGCGGCACCGGCTCCATCACCAACAGCACCATCTATAAGGAGACCTATGATTGGAGCCCTGCTGGGAATTCGTCGAACGACGGCAGCGTGTACTACAACGACCAAGGCATCCCTGAGGAGAAAACGGAATGACGCCCCGTCCCCCGTGGTGGGACGGCCCGCATACATCGCTCTTTGACATACTGGGAAACAAAAAGGAATAAGGAGGACGGAGGAAGTCCGGCAGGTTTTTCGTATCTTTGCGGCGTGAAGCTAACGTAACGAAGGAGGAAACGATATGGAAAAGAAGACTGAAAAGAAACAAGAGACCAAGGCGGAAACGAAGGTGGAAGCCAAGGAACTGGCACCGAAGAAGAAAACTAACAGGACCTGGGAGGCCTTTGGCAAATCGAAAGGATGCTTTATCATCAACGACCCAAAATTCATGTTATAAAGATGAGGTATTTGATTGACACAAACATCTTCGTGTATGCAGCAACAGACCGTGACTCGCTGAGCCGCGATGTGCAGGCTATTCTTGAAGAGCCAGATACCCTGCTCTACATCAGTGCTGAGTCGGTGCGCGAATTGATAGTAGCCTACAACAATAAAGGCTTATGTTCCAAACGGTGGAAATCGGCGGAAGAAATGGTAGATGCCATTGAGGAGGAGTTCTTCATTCAGATTCTTCCCCTAAAAAGAGAGCACATGAAGACTTACTCCCGCCTGACCCTCAACGAGGCGCAAGGGCACAAAGACCCCTCGGACCACGTCATCATCGCCCACGCCATCACCGAGCGGATGCCCCTCATCTCCAGCGACACCCGCTTCGAGTTCTACCGAAGCCAGGGACTGGACTTGATATTCAACAAGAAGTAACCGCGGCTTCACGGCCTCTCCCCCTTATTCCGCCTGCCCCGTGCGCACGCAACGCACCCGGCAGGCGGTTCTGTTTTCCCGGTTAATGAAGAAATAATGATTCGTTCCGCCCGTGTGTGGCGGGACGGCCCGCATACATCGCTCTTTGACATACTGGGAAACAAAAAAGGAATAAGGAGGACGGAGGAAGTCCGGCAGGTTTTTCGTATCTTTGCGGCGTGAAGCTAACGTAACGAAGGAGGAAAGCGTATGGATACCATTCAACTGAACATCAGCAAACAGCAATTCTTCGGCATACTGCAAGCCATGCCCGAACAGGACAAACTGGAAGTGTTCGACCGTCTGCGCAAATCGCTATTCGCCAGCCGGTTCGACCGTCTGCTACGTTCTGTCCGCACCGACGAACTGAGTATGGAGGATATTACACGTGAAACGAATATAGTAAGGAGGGAACGATATGGAAAAGAAGACTGAAAAGAAACAAGAGACCAAGGCGGAAACGAAGGTAGAAGCCAAGGAACAGACACCGAAGAAGAAAGTAAGCAAGACGTGGGAAGCCATACAGAGATGGAAAGGCAGCGTGATTATTAACGACCCAACCTTGTATTGGAGATGAGATATCTGATTGATAATTGTCTACATATTAGAATGAAAGCCTATGGATGCTAATGACTTACTTACAGTGACCAATGCCGAATATGTGCAGGGTTACACGCTTCGTATCTGGTTCAACAACGGTGTGGAGAAATTGTTTGATTTTTCGGGCGAACTGTCTAAAGGTATTTGCCGGAAGTTGAAAGACCCGGACTATTTCAAGCGGTTTACCATTGACCCGTTTACTATTGATTGGAACAATGAAATAGGTTTTGCGCCGGAATACCTTTACGAACACGGTACTACGGTCTGAATCCGTTTCGGCTCTTTCTCTCCCCCTTATTCCGCCTGCCCCGTGCGTACGCAACGCACCCGGCAGGCGGTTCTGTTTTTGTTTCCCTGCTGAAGCGACTGAAAATGCGTACGCACGCAGTTGAAAACGCGTGCGGTCGTATTTTGAAATGAGTAAAAAAGATTGAGATAAGCAATGGGCAGGCAATAAAAAACCGCCCGAATTATTAACTTAAAAAACTGTCATACTATGGCAAAGTATAAACTTTCTCGGAAAAAGAATCCTCAGAAGAAGGATGAGCCCGGCAAGTGGTATGCCATCCCCAGTACCGTCAACCGCCTCGACACCCGCTCGGTGTGCAAGACCGTGACGCGTAACACCACCACCGCCCCCACCGAGGCGGAATCTACGTTCAACCTCGTCGTGGACGGCATTCCCCACGAAGTCCAGTTGGGCAACAGCGTGCAGCTGGGCCGCTTGGGCTGGATACGCCTCTCCTTCGGCAGCGAAGGGGTGGAGGACATTACCCAATTTGACGCCGCCTCGATGATAAAGAACGTCAAGGTGGTCTTCACCCCCTCGAAGGAACTGATGGCCGAGATTAAGAACGGCCTGACCTTCGAGAACGTGGGCGTGGTGGAAGAAGGCTTCACCTTCCCCAGCACCCGCTCGTACTTAGAGTATAAGGAAACCGGCAAGCTGCCCGCGCAAGGCGGAACCGGCACCGACCCGGACGACGGCGAGACAACGGAACCGGGCGAGGACGAGACGGAGAACCCGTTGGCGTAAAGGGGAACTTAGCTCATTTACGATTTAGCAATTTACAATTTACGATTTTGTTAAAGGGAAATTTAAACCACTGATGAGCACAGATGTATCTGTCACCCTGAGCGTAGTCGAAGGGTCTCATGTAAGACCTCCTCATGCACTACGTGAGATGTCTCGACAAGCTCGACATGACAGATACCTTAAAATCCGTGCCAATCCGTCCCATCTGTGTCATCTGTGGTTCCCCTGATAAATTATCATTCAACACAAACTTTATAACAAACAAAAGCAATGAAAACAGAAACAACACTGAGAAGCGCACTCGTTGCGCTGTGCTGTGGCATGGCACTGACCGCCTGCCACAATGACGACGAACCGGGCGTAGACCTCTCGAAGCCCATCCAACTGAGCTTCAGCCCCGCGCAGATGGGAGCCGAAAGCCGCGCCACCATCGCCGTGACGAACGCCGCCTTCGAGCAAGGCGATGAAGTGGGCGTGTACACGGACGAAGGCTACAGCAACGTCCTGTTCACCAACATGGACGGCAGCAGTTGGACGGCATCCGAACCGATGTACTGGCCCGACGCGGACACCTACACCTTCCGCGCCTACTATCCCCATCAGGACAACGTGACAGACGAGACAGCCGTGCCCGTCAGCCTGCCCGCCAACCAAAACGGCGCAGACATCCTGACCGACATCGACTACATGTGGGCAACGGCGGAACGGGCGGCATCGAACGGCATCATCGACATGACGCTGAACCACAAGATGAGCCTGCTGAAACTGGACGTGACGGATGGTGACGGTATCACTTTGGACGAGATAAGGGGCATGGACGCCTCCATCCTCGGCTCGATACCGAACACGGGCACTTGGAACCTGACGACGGGAACGGTCACCATCACGACGGGCAGCCAGAACCACACCGCCATTACGCCCTATAGGGTGGACAACGGCACGAGCCTGACGTACTATGCGCTGGTGATGCCCGGCACGAGCTTTGCGGAGAGCGCGCCTTTCTTCCAACTGACGGACGGCAACGCAACCTATACTTACGACTTGAACATCTCCGGCGGCATCACGGCGGGCGAGGCGAAGTATTGCAACATCAGCCTGACGGTACACCGCACGGGCATCAGCATGGACACCTTCAACGTAGGCAACTGGACGGAGGACAAGACCGGCAGCGGCACGGCGACGATGGATTGAGCGTTTGAATAGTAGCAACACAGAGACACGGAGACGCAGAGAAAATAATAAAACGCTGCGTCTCCGTGTCTTTGTGTTTTTTAAGCCAGCCCCGTTACTCCAGGTACTTGGTTATCTTCCCGCTGATTTGCAGGAGGGATATCTCGCAGAGCTTGGTGTCGTACTCCGCGCTAAGGATGCGCTCCTCGGCGTCTAAGAGGCTCTTCTGCGCCTCGCGCATCTCGATGCCGGAGAGATCGCCCAGCATGTAGCGTTCCATGGCAATCTCGTGGTTGTCGCGTGCGGCGATGAGGTTCTGCCGCTCCAGGTTCAGCATCTCTAAGTTGTTGCGGTAGGCCTGCCACAGGTTGCTGAGGTCGGCACGCAGGCTCAGTTCCAGTTCGTCGCGTTGCAGGCGGGCGTTCTTCACGGCGATGCTTGCGTTGCGGCGTTCGCGCTTGCGGTTGCCGTCGAAGAGCGTGAAGCCCACGGTGACGCCTCCGTTGAACCCGAAGTTGTTGCGGCGGGTGTAGTTGCTGACGTCATACTTGTTATACGTATAGCCGTAGCCTGCGTTCAGCCGGACGTAAGGATAGTCGCGCGAGGTGGCTTTCTTGTAGTCCATCTGCGCCAGCAGCGTGTTCTGGTCGGCCTTCAGCAGAGAGGAGTTGACGGTGAGCGTCGCTTCCCACAACTCGTCGAAGTCCAGCGCGGCGTTCACGTCGATGAGGCTGTCGGGGATGATGATGGGCTGGTCCACATTCTCGTTGCCCATCAGTTCGTTCAGGTTGATGCGCGAGGTGTGCAGCAGTTCCTGTTGCTTCATGTACTGCGCGCTGTCGGCGTTGAAGTCCACCTTTGCCTGCTGGTAGTCCAGACGGGAGAAGTCGCCGATGTGGTAACGGGCCTCCACGATGCGGAGACGTTCGCGGGAGAGGCGCACGGCATAGAGGAAGTTCTTCATGCGTATCTTCTGCTGGATGAAGTTGTAGTATTCGGCGGCCAGCGAGGCGATGAAGTCCTCCAAGGCGATGCGGGTGTTGGTCTCGCCCTGCTCGCGGAGGAGCTTCAGTTGCTGGTAGGTGGTGGAGATGTTGAAGCCGTCGAAGATTGTCCAGTTCAGGTCAATGCCGACATCGATGGTCTGGTCGAACACGCCGTTTTCTTTCTCTGTCAGCCCGCCATCCCTCAATGTGCTGTGGGTATTGTCGATGGTCGCCTGGTAGCCTCCGGTCAGGTCGATGGTGGGCAGGGCGCCGGCGTTGGCCAGGGTGGCGTTGTTCCTGCTTATCTGCTCCTCGTTGTGGGTGATGCGCAGGGAATAGTTGTTGAGCAACCCCGTCTCGAGGCACGACTTCAAGGTGTAAGTGGCCGCCGGCTGCGCTTGCAGGGCAGCCACGGCACTCAGTATGATGATAAAGGATAATAGGATGCGCTTCATATCTTTCTTACTTTACTTCGGTTGGTCGATATATAACTGTAGATGGCGGGCACGATGTACATGGTGAGCAGCGTGGACACAATCATGCCGCCCACCACCGCCGTACCCATGGCGATGCGCTGGTTGGCTCCCTCACCGCTGGCAAACGCCAACGGGATAAGGCCGAGGACGGTGGCCGCACTGGTCATGAGGATGGGGCGCAGACGTTGCAGGGCCGCGTCCTGGATGGCCTGCATCTTGTCCTCGCCGTGCTCCTGCTTCAGGTTGGCGAACTCCACGATGAGGATGCCGTTCTTCGCCACCAGGCCGATGAGCATGATGATGCCAATCTGGCTGAAGATGTTCATGGTGATGTCGCCGAAGTACATGAACACCAACGCTCCCGCAATGGCCAGCGGCACGGTGAACATGATGACCAGCGGGTCCTTGAAGCTCTCGAACTGCGCCGCCAATATCAGGTAAATCAGGAAGATGGCGAGGATGAAGGCGAACATCAGGCTGGACGCGCTCTCGCTATAATCCTTGGAGTCGCCGGAAAGGGCGGTGCGGAACGTGTCGTCCAACACCTCGTCGGCTATCTTGTCCATCTCTTCCAAGCCCTGTCCGATGGTCTTCCCTTCGGCCAGACCGGTGGAAACCGTGGCGGAGACAAAGCGGTTGTAGCGGTAGAGCTTGGGCGGCGCCGTGCCGTAGATGATTTCCACCAAGTTGTCCAATTGCACCATGTCGCCGTTATCGCTACGGATATAGAGACCCACCAAGTCGGAAGGCTTGTTGCGCTGCTGCCGGTTGATTTCGCCCAATATCTCGTATTGCTTGCCGTTCATGTAGAAATAGCCCATGCGCTGGCCGCTCAATCCGTATTGCAAGGTCTGGGCGATGTTACGGGTGCTGATGCCCATGGTGCCCGCCTTGTCGCGGTTTATCTGGATGCGTGCCTCCGGGTCGCTGAACTTCAGGTCCACGTCCGCCATTTGGAACGTGGGATTTTCGTACACCCGCTCCATGAACTTAGGCAACACTTCCTGCAACTTCTCGATGTTGGTAGCCTGCAACACATATTGCACGGGCATGCTGCTGCGCCGTCCGCCGAAAGAAGATTGCTGCTGCACGAACGCACGCGCCTTCGTCTCCTTCTGCACGGCACGCGACAACTGCTCGGCCACATCCATCTGCGTATAGTCACGGTCTTTGATGTCCTTCAGCGTGATGCGGATGTTTCCGCTTCCGCTGGACACACGTGCCGTAACGGCCTGCGCGTCGGGGATGATGGAGTCTACCACATCATTAATGCGTTCCGTATAGTCACGGATGTATTCGTAGCTGACACCCTCGGCGCCGCTGGTGTTGATGGTTATCTGCGAACGGTCTTCCAGCGGAGCCATCTCGGCGGGGATGTGATTCCATAAGAAGACGATGAGCACGAACATCAGCCCTGAAAAGACCAACGCTATCCAACGCCTGCGCAAGAAAGCGGCCAACGAACGGCTGTACAAGCGGTTCATCCCTTCGAAGAAAGGTTCCGTCTTGCGGTAGAACCAATTCTTCTTCTCCTGATGCTTCAGCAATTTGGTGGCCAACATCGGGGTGAAGGTCAGGGCGGCAAAGGCGGAAATCAGAATAGAGCCGGAGATGACGAAACTGAACTCGCGGAACAGGCGTCCCGTGGTGCCTTCCATGAAGACAATGGGGAAGAACACCGCCACCAGCGTAATCGTGGTAGAGATAACGGCAAAGAAGATTTCCTTCGCACCCTCGATGCCCGCCTGCAAAGGCTCCATGCCCTGCTCGATGCGCACATAGATGTTCTCCGTCATTACAATGGCATCGTCCACCACCAAGCCCACCGCCAGCACCACCGCCAACATGGTGAGCACGTTGATGGAGAAGCCCGCCACGTACATCACGAAGAAAGCGCCGATGAGCGAGACGGGAATCACAATGCAAGGCACCAGCGTCACACGCCAGTCGCGCAAGAACAGGAAGATGATGATAATCACCAGCACAAACGCCTCGTACACCGTGTGCTCTACCTCGTTGATGGAGGCACGGATGAAACGTGTGTTGTCGAATCCGTAGGTATAATCCACATCATCGGGCAGGTCCTTCTTCATGCGCTCCATACGTTCGTACACCGCGTCGGCAATCTCGATGTGGTTGGCGCCCGGCTGAGGGATAACAACTACACCCACCATCGGCACACCGTTCATCTTCATGTAACTCTTGATGTCGGCGGCTCCCAGTTCGGCACGTCCGATGTCGCTGAAACGGATGATGCGGTTTCCGTCCTCGCGGATGATGAGGTTGTTGAACTCTTCCGGCGTGTGCATCAAGCCAAGGGTACGGATGGTAAGTTCCGTGGTGTTGCCCTCAATGCTTCCCGAAGGCAACTCAATGTTCTCGCGGTCGATGGCTTCCTTCACATCCACCGGTGTGATGCCGAAGCCCGACATCTTGGTGGGGTCCAGCCAAAGGCGCATGGAGTATTTCTTCTCACCCCAGATGCTGACGCTACTTACGTCGGAAATGGTCTGCAGCTGCTCCTTTACGGTAAGGTCGGCAATCTCGCTCAGCTCCAGCAACGAACGTTTGTTGCTTTGCAAGGCCACCATCAGGATAGGCGTGGCGTCGGCATCGGCCTTCGACACGGTAGGCGGGTCGCAATCATCGGGCAGGTAACGCTGGGCACGCGACACCTTGTCACGCACGTCGTTGGCGGCGGTCTCCAAGTCTACGGAGAGTTCGAACTCCACCGTGATGCGGCTCTGCCCCTGCTGACTCACACTGGTCAGTGAGCGGATGCCCGGTATACCGTTGATGTTCTGCTCCAATGGTTCGGTTATCTGGTTCTCTATGACGTCGGCGTTGGCACCCGTGTACGAGCATTGCACGGAGATGATAGGATTGTCCACCGACGGATATTCGCGCACGCCCAAGTAGGTATAACCAATCATTCCGAAAAGCAGGATGATGATGGTCAATACCGTAGAGAGTACGGGGCGGCGTATGCTTAGTTCGGAAATGTTCATTGGGCTGATTGGGTATTATCCATTGAAACAATATGGTCGATAGTCACGTCCATGCCTGTGCGCAATTGCTGGGTACCGGACACGATGACGGTGTCGCCTGCGGACAAGCCTTGCTTTACCTGCACCAAGGCATCGGTACGTATACCCGCGATAATTTCCACAGGTTCGGCCTTGCCTGAGCGATAAAGGTAAACTTTGTCCTTACCCATTTCGGGCACGATGGCTTCCGAGGGGATGGCGAGCGCGTTCTCATACTCCTGCTTCTTCAGGCTGATGGAGACGTAGCGGCCCGGCATGATGAAGCCCGATTCGTTGGGATAGAGGGCACGGATGGTCAGTGTATGCGTATTGGGGTCGATACTTGACTCGCGGGCATAGACCTGAGCATGATAGGTATTCAGAGAGCCTTCCAGGGTAAAAGTCAGGTTCGTGCCTTTTTGTATCATGGAGGCGTAACGTTCGGATACGGAAAACTCCACTTTCAAGGGAGAGGTCTTGGTGAGTTTGGCCACTACGGTCGTGGGCGAGGCATAACTTCCCACGCTGACCTGGCGAAGTCCGATGATGCCATCGAAGGGCGCACGTAGCTCCGTCTGCTCTATCTGCGCCTCCACACTTTCTATATCCGCATTCAAGGTGGCAAGGTCGGTCTTTACCTGTTCGTAGGCTTCCTGGCTGACGGCATCGCGCTTCAACAGGGCATCCTGGCGGAACACACGGTCTTCGGCCAGCTTCAGTTGTGACACTAAGCGTTGCAGTTGGGCTTGGAGAGGCCGGTCGTTGACCTTGGCCAATAATTGTCCTTTCTGTACAACGGTGCCTTCCTGGAAGTTTATCTCGGTAATCTTGCCCGAAGTCTCGAAAGAAAGGTCCACTTCCTCATCGGGTATCAGACTACCGATGATGGGGATTTCATCGGTCAATGTTTGTGGTTTGACTATCACGGCATTGATGTTCAAGACTCGTTTCACGCGACTTGTTCCGCTCATCACCTTGTCGGCTTCCGCCAATTCTTCATTGGGTTTGGGCATCTGCGTCCAAATGCCCCAGCCTATCAGTCCGGCGCCTGCGATTGTGATGATGCTCCATTTTAATTTCTTATTCATTGTTATTGTGGTATTAGTTAGTAAAAGTAGCCATTGATTTGGATAAGGAGAGCAATAAAGGTTTAAACAATCCGCTGTAAATTACGGTTTCTTAACGAAAGAGAACGAATTTAGTAGGCTTCCCGATACTTGCCCTCCTCTTTGTCCTCCAACATGCTGAGGTAGGAGGCGTAGCGTGACTGGCTGATGCGGTGCTCCTCCACGGCTTGGAGCACGGCGCAGCCCGGTTCGTGCCGATGGGTGCAGTTGCCATAGCGGCAATCGGCCGAGGCTTCGAATATTTCCGGGAAGTAGTGGCCGATTTCTTCCACCTCCATGTCGAAGGTGCCGAAGCCTTTGATGCCCGGCGTGTCGATGATGTAGCCACCTGCATTGTCTACGGGATACATCTCGGAGAAAGTTGTGGTGTGCATGCCCTTGTTGTGCGCTTGGGAGATTTCGCCCGTCCGTGCTTCCGTGCCGGGCAGGAGGGCGTTGATAAGGGTAGATTTGCCCACGCCCGAATTGCCCGAAAAGAGGGTGACGGCTCCGCGAAGCTTTGCCTTTATCTCCGCGAGACCTTGGCCTTGGGTTGCCGAAACTTTGAAGCAGGGATAGCCGATGGTGGTGTAGAGGTGGATGAGGCCGTCCAGATAGCGCAGGTCGTCTTCATCGTAGAGGTCGGTCTTGTTGAAGAGCAGGATGGTGGGGATGCGGTAGGCTTCGGCCGTGGCCAGGAAGCGGTCGATGAAGGTGGTCGAAGTCTCCGGATAGTTGACGGTGACGATGAGCATGCACTGGTCGAGGTTGGCGGCGATGATGTGCGATTGCTTCGAGAGGTTGGACGCGCGGCGGATGATGTAGTTCTTGCGGTCCTCTATTTCGGTGATAAAGGCCGTGCCTTCCCGGTTTTCAACGATGTGGACACGGTCGCCCACGGCCACGGGGTTGGTGCTGCGGATGCCTTTCAAGCGGAAGTTTCCCTTTACCTTGCACTCCACGTCGCGCCCTTCGTCCGTGCGGACCAAGTACCAGCTGCCGGTGTTTTTGATTACGAGGCCTGTCATTGTATCAGCTATAAGTTACGAGCTACGAGCTACGAGTTTCATGCTGACTTGTCACTCGCAGCTTGTAGCTCGTAGCTAACTTATACCGTCATTATCTCCTTATCCTTGGCTGCCAGCATGTCATCAATCTGCTTGATGTATTTGTCATGCACCTTCTGCAGCTTCTCTTCGCCGCCTTTTTGGGCATCTTCGGCGAGGCCTTCTTTCACGGCCTTCTTCAGAGCATCGATGGCGTCGCGACGGGCGTTGCGTACGCTCACTTTGGCGTTCTCGCCTTCGGCCTTACACTGCTTGGCCAGTTGCTTACGACGTTCCTCGGTGAGGGGCGGGATGCCGATGCGGATGATTTCGCCGTTGTTCTCCGGCATGATGCCCAGCGAGGAGTCGATGATGGCTTTCTCGATGATGCGGAACATCGACTTGTCCCACGGCTTGATGGCAATGCTGCGCGCGTCGGGCGTAGTGACGGCGGCTACATTATTAATAGGCACCATGCTTCCGTAGGAGTCTACGCGGATGCCGTCCAGCAGGCGCACGTCGGCCTTTCCGGCGCGGATGTGTGCCAATGTCTCTTCCAGGTACATGACGGCCATGTCCATTTTCTCTTGGGCTTCGCCAAGGATGTCTTTTACGTCTTTCATATCATGTCTTTTTTAGGATTCAGTTGAATGTTGGCAAATGTAGTTCATTTTTTATTGCTTTGCAACAATAAAGGCTCTTTTATTGCTCTTAATTTATTGAGATATTCAATGTTACAAGAAGAACGCGCATTATAAATATCTGCTATAATTTCGTCTGCGCTACGTTCATCTTCCCATGCACCAGCAAACTTAGCAATCATCTTCTGAGTTCGCCGTTTATCATTGTTTATCTTAATGTTTCTCATCCCTCATTTAATTATGCACCAGCGTCCCAATCTCCTCCCCGCTGATGACTTTCTTCAGGTTGCCCGGGGTGTCCATGTCGAAGACGATGATGGGCAGGTTGTTCTCCTTGCACATGCAGGTGGCGGTGAGGTCCATGACGCGCAGGTTGCGGGCGAGGACTTCGTCGTAGGTGATGTCGCGGAACTTCGTGGCCGTAGGGTCCTTCTCCGGGTCGGCGGTGTAGACGCCGTCCACGCGGGTGCCCTTCAGCATGACGTCGGCTTCAATCTCGATGCCGCGCAGGGACGAGCCGGTGTCGGTGGTGAAGAAGGGGTTGCCCGTGCCTGCGGACATGATGACCACTTCGCCCGCTTCGAGGCATTCGATGGCGCGCCACTTGTTGTAGAACTCGCCGATGGGCTCCATGCGCACGGCGGTCAGCACGCGGGCCTTGACACCCTGTGCGGTGAGTGCCGAACTGAGGGCCAGGCTGTTGATGACCGTGGCCAGCATACCCATCTGGTCGCCCTTCACACGGTCGAAGCCCTTCATGGCGCCCTTCAGTCCGCGGAAGATGTTGCCCCCGCCGATGACGATGCCCACTTGCACGCCCATGTCGCGTATTTCCTTAATCTGTTCGGCGTATTGCACCAGCCGCTCATCGTCGAAGATGCCCGGCTGGTCTCCCTTCAGGCTCTCGCCGCTGAGCTTGAGGAGGATGCGTTTGTAAGGTGTTGCCATACTTATATAGTATTATTGTATTCGATGGGGACAAAGATACATTTTTCCTTTGAGAAAACAGAATTAATCCATACTTTTGCATCCTCACCATAAAAGGAATGATAAATGTATAGTAAACTGTGCGGGATTCTTGTAGCTCTGTTTACATTATCCCATTCAAATCTGAACGCTCAAATCATCCTTGCCGATAAGACGGATAGGAGCGTTGTGGCTTTTGCACAAGTCACGGATGAGAAAGGAAACACCATTGGCATGTCAGACATAGACGGGTGTGCCCGTATAGATGGCATAGACGGGCAGACCTTTGTTATCAAACACCTGTCATACGAGCCGAAGGAAGTTAAACTCTCTCATCCGGCCAACGGCGATACGCTATGGCTCTCCCCCGTTCATTATAACTTGAATGAAGTCAGCGTCTCGGCCCGGCAATTAGATTACATACACTTGAAGGCATACTTCCGCAGTTATCAACAGAATGACTCATGCCTGAAGTATTTCAAAGACGGTATTGTGCACTACTATATTCCTTTACACGGGAAAAGGGTCAAGCGGCACGTTGAGGCATCCCGCCTGCTGGAAAACAAAGGCTTGATAGCCAAGGACAGGAAACGGGCGAACAGTGTGGTAGACAAGTATATCACGACTCCTTACTTAGAAGAAAAGACTTTGTTTGAACGCATAAAGCGGCAGGCCGATGCCTTTGATGAAGGTTTGCCCTATGCGAAGCTATGCATGGATGGCGTCCCGGCAGGCATCTGCAAGCAAGATTCGTTGACCCGCCGTGTGGAATATGACGCTTTGGCTCAGGAAGGAGGGAAGCGGGAAGGCAAACTCTTTGGCTATACCACGCGGATAGAAGCCTTTGTGCAGACAGAGATTTATCGCCGGAGGGCGGAATATCAGTCTTACATCGACCTCCTGAGCCATAGGGATTATCGTAAGATATTCTATAAATATAAGAAAGACAAGCGTGAGCAACTGGTGGAAGTGACCGATGAACTTTATGTTCTTTCGCAAGCATACGTCACCGCCGAGGAGATGAAGTGCGCCTTGAAAGATGAAGGAAGCCCATCGAAGTCTCGTGAAGCCTATTGGCAAAACCCTGCCATTCCTCCCATCCATGGGTATCTCCAATCGGTGCTGGAGCGTGAGTTGCATCCGGCGGAGTGAATGCCGCTATTTCCTCCTCATCCCCTTAATGACCTGCTTCGTGTCACCATCCACCCGGTAGGACTCCGTAATCTTCTGCAACGTCTTGTTGTAGGTGAAGTCGTCCAGCGTGTTCCCCTCCCGGAGGTAGCGCATCGTGAGCTCGGGGAAGCGGACGAAGCAGACGGACAAGGCCCACGCCACGCCCATGCGGACGTAATAGCCCTCGTGGCGGATGCCGTCGTAGAGGCGGAGCAACTCATGGATGTGCTCCTCGTCGATGAACAGCTGCATCGTCATCACCACGCCGAAGCGTATCTCGTACTCGCCCCCGGCCTGCATCCATCCCGTGAGGTAGTCCCACAGGCGGTCTTTATTCGCCTCGATGAACCGCTTCCCGCCGCCGAACTTGAACGTGTCGCACACCGACCAGCTGTTGATGAGGCGCACGAAGCGGGTCACCCGCTCCAGATATACTTCCACATCTTTGTCCGGGCGGATGCAGCCCAGCACCATGCCTTGCAGCATCCGTTCCTCCATATAATACGTGTCCGCCGTGGCCAGGTACGCCTGCCAATCACCTTTGGCAATCTTCTTCGCCAACTCGCGCAGGTGGGGGATGCGGATGCCGAGGACGTTCGGCACGCCGGGGTTGAGGCTCTGGGTGAAGGGCTTGTTGCCCTGCTCGGCCAGGCGGAGGAGTTCGGCCTTGACGGCTTGGGGGGTGATGGGGGTTGGTTGATTATACTGCGCACTCATGCTTCAATTCATTGACAATGGCCCGGTTGATGAAATCGTTGATGGTCATGCCCATGCTTGCGGCAAAGGCGGCGACACGCGAATGCAGTTCCGAAGTCATGCGCAGGTTCAGCTTCCCGCTGAAGGGCTTGGCCGGTTCTACGCCGTCTGCCTTGCATCCTTCCAGATAACTGTCAATGCCTGCTTCAAAGTCCTTGCGAAGTTCGTCGATGGTATTGCCTTCGTACAGGATTAAGACCTTATTGCCCAATCCTTGCACCTTGCCGCAGAGGCAGTTATCGTCCTTGCTATACTCCACGGAGCCTTTGTAGCCTTTGTATTCCAAGTAATCCATAACTTATGTCAAATTAATCCGTTATTCTTCAAATGTTGATAGATACCCGAAATAGCCTAACAAGGACACAGATTCTTCAAAGGTGAAATCCTTGGGCAGTTTCTTGAACCGTTCTATCAGTTTCTCTTTCGAGCCCATATCTTATTATTATTCAGTTCCGGACAAAGGTACTAATATTGGTACTAATTGCCAAATAAAGCAGGGAAATAGTACGGCGATGTGCTTCAATTCTTTATCTTTGCCCCGTAAATCAATAAACGAAAGACAGTATGGGATGTTTTATGAATGTGTTGTGGCTGGTGCTGGGCGGCATCTTTACCGCCGTGGAGTATGTGGTGGCCAGCCTGTTGCTGATGGTGACCATTGTGGGGATACCCTTCGGGATGCAGACGCTGAAGCTGGCGGGACTGGCCTTGTGGCCGTTCGGCAAGGAGGTGCGCACGGGCGGGCGTTCGGGAGGGTGCCTGTACGTGCTGATGAACGTGCTGTGGATTTTGCTGGGCGGCATCTGGATTGCGCTGTCCCACCTGGTGTTCGGGGCCATCCTTTGCATCACCGTCATCGGCATACCCTTCGGGCTTCAGCACTTCAAGCTGGCGGCGTTGGCGCTGACGCCGTTCGGGAAGGATATTGCGGAGAAGGGGTGATGTCCTTCTGCCATGTAGGAGATACCATGAAGTAGCGGGTGTAGTCGAAGTCGGGGGTATTTTCCATAATGCGATTGGTTTTATTTCAAGGAGTCGGCCAGCGTGCGGGGTTCGCGACGCATGTCCCAAATGGCTACAATCCAGATTATATCGTTCTGGATGTAGTATATCATCTTGTTATGTTTGCTGAATATCAGGCCTCGATAGGGGTGTTTCTTCCCTTGCAGCATAGGTTCCAAGTGGGCAATTTCCGGATGGGACGCAATGCGCTTTTCCCATTTGTCGGTATCTTGCTCAAAGTTGTTCACCGCCTTTGCCCCAAATTCCCGATAAATGTACGTGGCTGTCTTTTCCCATTCTCGCAGGGCACGGGGAGTCCATTTCACAATCATAAGGCGGCAATGAATTGTTTCATTCTACGATGCGCTTCTTCGGAAGATATGCCTTTCCCGGCGGCAATCTCGGCTTCCGATTCATCTACCATTGCGTGCAGTTCCTCCATGGTGTAAGGCGTGAGCGTTTCCGCCTCTTTTTCCTCTTTCTTCAGTTTGTTGAGGGCACGGCGGTAGGCGCGTCGGATGCTTTCCAACACTTCCAGGTTATCTACATGGCTGATGTCCTGCAGCAGCTGGTCGCGGTAGGCGTTCAGGTCGATGGTGGTGTTCATGACAATATGCTTTAGCGTGTTATACAGGTACAAAGATAAGCTTTTCAAGCGGAAGTCCGGCTCATGTCCGGCGTGTTTTTATACTTGGTTAAGTGTAAAGCGTTAAATTCCGCTGCGTTACAGCAACTCAATAACCATATATAAAATCATTATTTGAATGAATGTTGCCTTAAAACTTTTTGCGTAACTTTACAGAAATAGGAAAAAGAATAACGGAGCATTATTCATATCATTGAAGAAATAATACCTTTTTAGAGCGTTATATTGTAAAAATCCGTATCTTTGCAGCGCTTGGCCGGAGAAATGGACAAGCTGCATAGAAAGCGTTTTTTGCTTTATCCTAAGATCAAAATCGCCAATTTTTATCGTGAAAGGATAGAGACAATAGGACGCTCATTCTGTTTGTATATGTAATGGGGGTGGTACGTCTGTGCCACGCCCAGCTACATAGCATACGGCGTGGGTATTGTTTCTTCCATTCATTTTCACGAGGCGTTTGGCGATGCCTGATCTTGATGAATGCGGACAAATCCTCACGCCTTCTTTTTTTATAGATACGGATGCTGACTTCGGAGGGTTTATAGGCGTAAACAAGAACCGGACGCTGTCCGAGCAAACGCATGATTTTCAACTCATTCCAATTCTTGTGGCTCTTCCCGCTTATCTTTGCGGGCTACTACCTGCTGCCCCGCCTGTTTCGCCAACCGAGTTTTGCCAACAAGCTGCTTCTTGCCATTTCTTACGGTTTGTATATGCAATGGAATCCGGCTTATGCGCTCATCTTGTTGGGAGTGACGACCGTGACGTATGGATTCTCCTTGTGGATAGAGCGGCAAGCCCATGAGAAACGCCGCCGGAAACTCCTGATGGCGTGCGGGGCTACCTTGGCGTTGTTGCCTTTATTAGTATTCAAGTACTACAACTTCATCACAGAATCTATCACCTCTATCCTACCCTTTGGCGAATTGCCGGGACTGAATTGGGCCGTCCCCATCGGCATTTCCTTTTTCACCTTTCAAGCCGTGGGGTATTTGTTTGATGTGTATTACCGGCGCATCGAGGCGGAACACAACTGGTGGGACTATATGCTGTTCGTAGCTTTCTTCCCACAGATTCTGTCGGGGCCTATCAGCAAAGCAGCCGACCTGCTTCCGCAAATCAAGGCCGAACGTGTGTTCCGCCACGACGATGCGGCGCAAGGATTGAAGTGGATGTTGTGGGGGATGTTCCTGAAAGTCGTGATGGCCGACCGCCTAGGGTTGTATGTTGACAAAGTGTTCGACAACTACATATACAATTCCGGCTCTTCCTGCCTGTTGGCCAGCATCTTCTATACGTTCCAGATTTACGGTGACTTTGCCGGATATTCTCTGATGGCCATGGGTGTAGGCAGACTGATGGGCTTCAATCTCGTCAACAACTTCCGTCGCCCCTACTTGTCTGTATCCATAACAGACTTTTGGCGCAGGTGGCACATCTCGCTTTCCACGTGGCTGAAGGATTATGTATACATTCCCCTCGGAGGAAGCCGATGCAGCCGGTGGCGCAACTATTGGCACATCTTTGTCACCTTCTTGGTGAGCGGCGTATGGCACGGCGCCAATTGGACTTTCATCGTATGGGGCATACTTCACGGGGCATTCCAAATTGTAGAGAAAGCCTTAGGCCTGCAACGTTCCGAGGCAAAAGGAGTGGTCCGCGGCGGACGCATCCTGCTGACTTTCCTGCTCGTGAATTTCGCCTGGATTCTGTTCCGCATGCCCGACATCGCGTCCGCTTGGGAGGTCATCGGGAAGATCTGCACCGACCTTTCTTCTCCTTTATTCTTATCAAGCAAAACCAATACGTTGCTCTCTTTCGCTTCCCTGCTGACGGTAGTCTGCGTGGATTGCGCGAATGAATTCAAGCCCGGCAACCGCTGGCTGATGGCAAGCCGGCGGACGAGCGTCCGTTGGGCAAGCTACTTCGTGTTGGCTTTCGCCATTCTGCTTTGCGGCGTATTCGATTCCGGTCAATTTATTTACGTAAGTTTCTGACAGTTATGAAAAAGTTCCTTGTAAAAACAGCCTTGTTTATTATTCTTGTGCTCGTCATCGACGCCGCATTAGGCGCAGGTTTCCGTTACCTTGTCCCACACGCCAAAGGAGGCGACACGGGGCGTATCGAGTACATTTGCCACCGCACATCGGAAGACCTGTTGATATTCGGTTCTTCGCGTGCCGTCCATCATTACGATCCTTTCCTGTTGGAAGATTCGCTGTACTTGTCGTGCCACAATTGCGGAAAGGACGGCAATGGCATCATCCTGCTTTACGGTTGGTACAAAATGATACAGGAACGATATGCCCCCTCTTGTATCCTCTACGAAGTGACGCCCGGATTTGATTTATTGGCAAGCGACAATATGACCTATCTTCCCGGACTGAGGTATTACTACGGACAAAACTCCACCATCGATTCCATCTTTTGGGCGGTAGACCCGAATGAACGCTACAAAATGCGCCTCAATGCCTACCGTTTCAACTCGCAGTTCCTCCAGCTCGTGATGGACAACATAAAACCCTTGCGACAAGACGCCAAAGGCTACCGTCCCTTATATGGTGAGATGCAGTACGAGCCCATTCTAACAGATAAAAGCCAAGAGAAATATGCCTACGACTCCTTAAAGCTCTACTATCTGGAACGGCTCGTGCAAGATTGCAAGGCATCGGGCACGCAATTGATTTTCGCCGCTTCTCCTTTATATAAGAATACTGACGCCCGCATGTTTGCACCGATAGAAAACTTGTGTGCCCGTCACGGTGTCCCTTTCATCAACCATTACGCCGACCCGACTTTCAACGAAGAGAAGAGTTATTTCAAGGACAGCGGACACTTGAACCAAAAAGGAGCGGAGGCGTATACGAAAGTAATTATCGGGGAAATAAAGGAATTAAAAGGACAAGTAAGTGTGCAAAATTAAATAATAATTTGTTGAAAGTTTCACGCTTTCACAATCTTTCATCTTCCTGATTTTCAAATATATACCGTGAAACATACCTTCCTTTAACACCCGGACATGTTTCACGCAATAGGGTAAAATCGTACATCCATATGCACAAATCGTACAGAACCGACTTCAAAGGGTACATCCCGCATCCTTCACACAAACAGAGATGTGAAACATCCGTGAAGGATGTATCTTTCACAACATTCGATTTAAAATCAAGCAGTTGAGAGACTGTGAAGGCGTGAAACATACAGCAGCAAAACTTCTTGTAGCGTGTGAAACATCGGCCGGACAAGGCAAACCATAGGTTTATCCGATACAAAACACCGCTTCTTCTGTGTCCTTTCACCGCTTCTCGTGAAGGAGAATACCGGATGATTTTCATTTAAAGAGAGTACCCTTTTGATTTAAAGGGAAGGGACGGGAGATTAAATCAGACGGGGCGGGAGATTAAATGATAAAATAGGTGTTTTTGGGCTAACGGGGATTATTGGCTATTTGCTTCATTGTTTTCCCCAGCATCGGATGCACCACATCCGGTGCAATCTCCGCCAAAGGCTGGAGGACAAAATTGCGCAGGTGCATCAGCGGATGGGGAATTTGCAAGGTGGGAGTATTGATAATCTTATCATCGCACAAGAGAATGTCGATGTCGATAGGACGGTCGCTGTAATTCCCGTTTGCGGATTTATGGGTACGTCCCAACTCACGCTCGATGGCTTGCGTCAGTGCCAGGACCTGGAAAGGGGAAAGGGAAGAACGGACGCAAAGGGCGGCATTAAGAAAGGGGTGTTCGGTAGAGAAGCCCCAAGGGGCGGTTTCATAAAAAGCGGATAGGGAGGTGACGCTCCCTATCCTTTCTTCTATCAGTTTCACGGCGGCGAGCAGGTTCTGTCGTTTATCGCCGAGATTGGTTCCTAATCCTAAATAGTAGTTGCTCATTTGTCGGTTATCAACATGGCATCGCCATAGGTGCCGAAACGGTAATCTTCCTTTAGGGCCACGTCGTAGGCGTTCATCACTTGGTCGTAACCTCCGAAAGCAGCCACAATCATCAACAGGGTGGAGAGCGGCATGTGGAAGTTGGACACCATGGCATTGGCTACGGTAAAGTCATACGGGGGGAAGATGAATTTGTTCGTCCATCCGTCGTAAGTCTTTAAATGACCGTCGGTGCTGACGGTGCTTTCAATGGCACGCATGGCGGTGGTTCCTACGGCACAGACTTGCTTGTTCAAGTCTTTGGCGCGGTTGACGATACTGACGGCTTCCTCGTTTACCACCATTTGCTCAGAGTCGGTCTTATGCTTAGTGAGGTCTTCCACATCAATCTCGCGGAAGTTACCCAAACCGGCGTGAAGGGTGATAAAAGCAAATTCAATGCCTTTAATCTCCATGCGCTTCATCAGTTCACGGCTGAAGTGCAGGTTCGCCGTAGGCGCCGTCACGGCTCCTTCGTGGCGTGCGAAGATGGATTGGAAGCGCTCGGCGTCTTCCGGCTCTACGGGACGGTTGATAATACTATGGGGCAAGGGAGTCTCGCCCAATGCATAGAGTGTTTTCTTGAACTCGTCGTGCGGTCCGTCGTATAGGAAGCGCAGGGTGCGTCCACGTGAGGTGGTATTGTCTATCACTTCGGCCACCATCGAGTCATCTTCGCCAAAGTACAGTTTGTTTCCGATACGGATTTTGCGTGCGGGGTCCACCAATACGTCCCACAAACGCAACTCCTCGTTCAACTCACGCAACAGGAACACTTCGATGCGTGCGCCAGTCTTTTCCTTGTTGCCGTACAGGCGGGCGGGAAAGACTTTGGTGTCGTTGAAAACAAACACATCCTTGTCATCAAAGTATTCCAAAATGTCCTTGAACACACGGTGCTCTATCTCACCACTCTTGCGGTGGAGCACCATCAGGCGGCACTCATCCCTATATTTGGAGGGATGCATGGCAATCTTCTCTTCAGGAAGTTTGAATCTGAATTGCGAAAGTTTCATGTCTTTTTTCTATTTTACTATTTAGCAATTTACAATTTACAATTTGAATTCACCATTCACCACTAATCATTCATCACTATTTTCCACCTCCTGCCTGTCTATCCAGTCGCGGAAATCCAGCGGGTTGAGACAGTCCTCTATCCGCACATCGCCTACACGGGTACGGGTCAGTCCCGTCAGGTGGGCACCACTATGCAGCGCCTCGCCGATGTCGCGCGCCAGGGCGCGGATGTAAGTGCCCTTACTGCATACCACCCGTATCTTGATGTCCGGCAGATTACATTCCAATAGCTCTATTTCATCAATGACCAACAGTTTGGGCTTCAAGTCCACTTCCTCACCCTTGCGTGCCAAGTCGTACGCCCGCTTGCCGTTCACCATGCAAGCCGAGAAGGCGGGCGGCTTCTGCCAGATTTCCCCCACGAAGTTCTTCAAGGTCTCTTCCACCAGTTCGCGGGTGATGTGCTCCGTGGGATAGGTGGCGTCAATCTCATGCTCCAGGTCGTAGGATGGCGTGGTGGCTCCCAGTCGGATGCAAGCCACGTATTCCTTGGTGTGTCGTTGCAGTTCCTCGACACGCTTGGTCGCCTTGCCCGTGCAGACAATCATGACACCCGTGGCCAAGGGGTCGAGTGTACCGGCGTGACCCACCTTGAGCTTCTTCACTCCCATGCGACGGCAGACGTGGTAGCGAACATGTCCCACGACCTTGAACGAAGTCCAGCCTAAAGGCTTGTTCAAGTATAATATCTCTCCTTTCTTAAAGTTCATCACGTCAAAGAGTTGTTAGCCGAGTATGAGCGTTGCCAATCCGACAATGGCACAATAAACAGCAAAATAAATCAGCTTGCCTCTCTTCACAATGTTTATCATCCACTTGCAAGCCAAGCAACCAGACACGAAGGCGGCTATGAAACCTATCAATAAGGAAGAAGCGGGAATGTCGCCCGCAATGTTTTCTCCTTGGGCCAAAGCGATTCCGTCCAGCAACGCCTGTCCCAGGATGGGCGGCATCACCATGAGGAAAGAGAATTGCGCCAACTTGGACTTATCATTACCCAACAACAAGCCCGTGGCGATGGTGCTTCCCGAACGAGATAATCCCGGCAACACGGCGCATGCCTGAGCCAGCCCGATGATGAAAGCGTCCCGCATGGAGATGGAGGCTTTCTGCCTGGGCTTATAGTAATAAGAGAATGTCAGCAGCAAAGCCGTCAGCAACAGGCAGCAACCCACTACCAGCAATCCGGATCCGAAGATGGCTTCTACCTCGTCCTTGAAGAAGACGCCCACAATACCGACGGGAATCATGGACACAACGATGTTGATGACATAGCGTGTCTCGTCATTCATCCGCCCTTTAAACAATCCCTTAAATATCCAAGCTATTTCGCCCCACAGCACTACCAATGTGCTGAACACCGTGGCGATATGCACCACAATGGTAAACGCCAAGTTCTCTTCTCCCTCGATGCCGAACAAGGCCGACCCGATGGCCAAATGTCCGCTGCTGCTCACCGGCAAATATTCAGTCAGTCCTTGGATAAGTCCAAGGATTAATGCTTCAAACCATTCCATAATGATACTCTTTTTTAGTCAGGATTGTTATTGATTCATTTTTTCTTCTGTCTTATCTTTGGGCTTGCGTACAACGGCATATATCATAAACAAAAAACCGATGAGGCATACCACCGGAGCCACCTTGACGCGCCGTACGCTAAAAATGTCCGGCTCAAAATGAGTCATTGTAGACGATGGTCCCGACATCAGCAGGAAACCTATAATCACTACCAGCATCCCGATGCCCAGCAGGATGAAGTTTGTCTTGTCGAAAGCGAATTTCTTTCTATCCACGATTCTAAAGTATTAAGTTATTAATTTGTTGTCATATATAATATAGTGTGCCGGCCTTCATCCGCAAATACTTGTTGATGGAGAACAAGGCGCATAGCCAAGTAATAATGACACCGAATAATAGTACGGTCGCTGATACCTGCGCCATAATCATCGGCGTGATGACTTCTACCAATTCCGGCTCTTTGCCCACCAGCCAGCTTGCTCCCGTCCACAATGCGGCGTCGGCAAGGATAGCCGACAGCAACCCTATTCCCAGATTACGTCTCAAGAAAGGACGCCGGATAAAATTCCAGCTCGCCCCAACCAACTTCATGGTGTGGATGAGGAAGCGTTGGGAGTAGATGGCCAACCGGATGGTATTGTTAATCAGTACAAACGAGACAAACGTCAAGAGAGCGGCGCCTCCCAGCAACAACAAGCTGATGCGTCGGATGTTGTCGTTCACCGCATCTATCAGCCCTTTCTGATACACCACGTCTTGTATGTGCGGATTCTTTCTCATCAATTGCTCTATGCGCGCGATGCTGTCCGCCTGGACGTATGCGGATTTCAGTTTCACCTCTATAGAGGCGCTGAACGGATTGTAGCCTAAAAAATCCTCCGGGTCGGTGCCCATCGCTTCGGTTTGTTCCTTCAGTGCCTGTTCTTTCGATATATATTGGGTGCTTCGGATAAAAGGTTGGGCGTTTAGTGTTTTCTGCATGCGCAGGATGTCACGCTCCTCCATATCGGGACTCATGATGAGGGACAGGTTGATATGCTCGCGCACATAAACCGAAAGATGGCCGGCCGCCAACACAAAGAATACCACCAGCCCCAATAACAGCAATACCAAGGTGGTGCTGATGCTGGAGGTGATGAATTGCAGGTCGAGGAACGAGGCGTTATGATTCTTCTTCTGTTTCATGGCTATTTCTTTCTGAATACATAAATCATCGAACTGCTTCGTTCTTTCTTTACCAAGGTGTTGAACCAAGCCCACGTCCCTGTCCATAATCCCCGCACGAACACGGCCGAGCGCTGCATGTAGCGCTCGGTAAGCATCGAGATGTAAAAGGCGTCAAAAGGCATCGGATGGCGGGCCGAAAGGATGAAACCATGTTTGGCGCCCAACTTCTGCATGGTGTCCGGTGTGAAATGCCACAAGTGCCGGGGCACATCATAGGCCGCCCAGTAGGCTCCATACTTTCGCGCGTCGTAGGATGAACAATTAGGCACGGCCACTATCAGTATACCTTTGTCCGTCAGCAGGGAGTGGAGCGTTTCCCATGTCTCGTTCAGGTGCTCCAGATGCTCCATCACGTGCCACAGGGTAATGACGTCAAAACTTTGCGGGGCATAGTCGACCAAAGCCGTTTCGGGCTTTATCTCCAATCCGAAGTGCGTCAGGGCAAAGTTTCGCGCAAGCGCGTTCTTCTCCAAAGCTTCCACTTGCCATCCCAAAGCTTTCATCGTGGCAGGGAAATAGCCCGTTCCGGTGCCGATGTCCAACAAACGGCCTTCCTTCCGGTGGGCTTCGTTCATGATGAGCCGCGCTTTCCGTTTCAGCATGTAGTGACGCACGTGGTGGTACGCCCGGTTGACGATGCCCTTCTTAGTGTCAGAGTGAGATATGTAGTCGGGAGTTTCGTAGTAGCGTCCTATTTCCGTCTCAGCAGGGAAATCCTGGGTAAAGAGGAAGCCGCACTCGGCACAACGGCACAAGTGAAACATTTCGCCCGTGGCGTAATGGTCGACACAAGTCAGTGTACGCTCCAATTGCGTCCCGCCACACAACGGGCATTTTTTTATGGTTATTCTATTCATGGAAATTTCCGACACTACCTATATGGGCTTGCGCAGAAACCGTCAGCGCACACCACACCCTAATTTGTCGCAAAATAACAAATAAAAAGTGATTTGCGCATCGCTTGTTAAGGAGATTTAAGAGATAAATGGACGCAAGGAGTACTTTCGTATCTCTTATCTCAGCATCTTGTATAGCTGTTCTCCTAACAATTCGGCCGAGCCTAAGTGCATTTTTTCGCGTATGGACAACCAAAGGGCCTTCAGGTCTTCTTGCGTCAGGTTCGTCCAACGGATGATGTCGGCTTGTGTTCCTTGCAGGACGGTGAGCATGCACACCAGTTCTTCTGCGCGAGTGATGTCGGGTGTCGTCTTGCGCAAATTATCCTGAAAGTCGGGATAATAAAAAGTAAACACTTGGCGGAATACCGTTTCCCGGTCTCCCGATAGTAAAGCGGGAGAATTGTGCGTGGATTCTTCGGAAATCATTTCGCTCAATGCGCTGCACACTTCTTTGGCATCAATCAATGTCGTCATAGATTCGTTTTTTTATTCAGTTATTTTTCCTGCCACAAAAATAAACCAGACAAAGTTTTCAGCGAAAAACTTCCGATATACAATTCAATATACACTTGTTCAACACATTTATTATCAGAATAGAATGGTTTTGAAAAACTTTTGCGTGAATGATGTTATTTGAGGAAGAATGCCTAACTTTGCCGTATAAAAAACATCACTTGGTAATGAATACACGATACGTTATAGTTCTGCTTTGCTTGTTAATAGCTTCGTGCACCGCTCGCAAGGATGCAGCAGCGGACAAGGCGGCCCGGCCTTGGAAGGCTGTTAACGAAAAACTTCTTATGCTCCGGAAGGAAGGAATAGTACAAGAAGCCTTGAAGCTTTCCCATCAGGAACTTCCCCGTCTTGTACAAGCTATGGCGGAAGAAACCGACTCGCGCGACTCGCTCCTTGCCCAAGCCCGTCTGATGATGGACATCTGTTATGACTCCTACATGAACGCCCGCCAGTATAGTGCCGGCTTGGCTTTCATGGACAGCCTAAATGCCAACGACATAGTGCGAACACATTGCCCCTACGAGTTGCTGCACTATCGCGCCACTTTCCATCAGATGATGGGCGACAATGAGGAAGCCATCCGGCTGGCGGACGAATACCTTGCCCTACCCCGCAATCCCGACAAGAGCCGTTTCATCCAGCAGGCCGAGGCCATTAGCGGAGTATATATCTATTGTGGAAACAACGTTCCCCAGGCCATCGAATTGCTGGAGCAAGCCATTGAAGCCCATGAGCAAGGAGGACACTTCCGCAACATGATACGTTTAATTTCCCGATTGGGCATTTATTACCGCCTCACGGGGCAATATGAAAAAGCCGCGGAGACCAACCAAAAAGCCATAGCCAACTATACCGACGACATGCCTACACAAAACGTGGTTATAGCTTATGGCGAACAAGCCAACTTGTACGGAGATTTGGGGATGTACGAACAGGCGTTACAGATGAACGAATTAGCACGTCGTTACTCCGTTCGTCAGGACAGCTTTGGGCTGGGCGATCTCTATCGGTATCGCGCCCAGCTTTTCCGCAAGTTGAAGAAGCGGGATTCCGTTTTCCACTATTTGCGTTTGGGCGAACAAGCCTCAACTGCCCAACAGAGCTTTAAAGGAGTGTTTGTCAACCGGGTGACTACGGCTGAGGCTTATCTGGATTATCCGGATTCGGTACAGAAAGCTCTGCAACTGACCCGAAGTATCTGCAAAGACAGCCTTCGGATGCCGCCTTGGGCCAAAGCCCAATTGAGGTTGCACATGGGACGTGCCTTGATGCAGAGTAGTGACGAAGCGGAAGGCGTGAAACTTATTCACAGCGCCGCACGGGATTTTGGCAGCATGGGAATGCTGACAGAAGAATATAACGCAAATGCCATTTTACTGGATTATTATAGCTCTTGGGGAAAGAAAGACCCCTTTGAGTACTATTATGAACGTTGTCGGCTCTTTTCCGACTCGTTGAAGCAAGCAGAAATTATGCGTGCCGTAGCTGCCGCCAATATCCGGTTTGACACACATCGCAAGGAGGAGGAAAACAAACTGCTTTCCGCCCAGTTAGATTTGCAGAAGCAACGCCTTTCCTACAACATTGCGATTTCTGTGGCCTTGTGCCTGTTGCTCATGTCATTTGTGGCCTATTACCTTTTCCGGCGCAAAGTGCACCGGCAGACTCTTGAAAACAACCGCCTTGAGATGCAACGCCTTATCAGCCGCCAACAAGAGTTGAACCGACGCAACGAGCAGTTGAATAAACAGATAGAGGAAGCTATGGCTTCTAAAAATCTTGAAACCATCCGCCAGCTTACGGTGCAAAGTCTGCTCAGCAAGGAAGACGAACAGGCTTTCCGGCGTTCGTTTGCCGCACTCTACCCCTCCTATCTGCCCCGTTTGCGTGAGCGTTTTCCGCGCTTGACGCGCAATGAAGAATTGCTTGCCATGCTTGTCGTTCTCAATCAGAGCACAGACGAGATAGCACTTATCATCGGAATCAACCGGCAAAGTGTCAACGTGATACGCTCGCGCATGCGCAAGAATATGGGTTTGGCCAAGGAGGAGTCATTGGATGAAGTGTTGAAAAGTTTTTTATAAAACAAGAAAAAGCCGCTCCCCAGAATAGACAAGATGGGAACGGCTTTTTCTTGTTAGCGGCTTACTATTGTTCAGCACTTTAAAGTAGATATTTGTCTGCCTTGTAGAGACAATGGAGTCAAACGTTGGGCTTGTGTGTTTAAACTCTTCCTGTTTTGAGCCTCCCGACAGAATCTCTTTCGACATCCTGCCAAGAGGCTTCCACAAACAAACATAAACAGGGCTACTAATACTAACGTTTATCTTTCACTTGCTTTTACGATTAGTACATTAAGTTTTGGTTTAAGTCGTGTTAGTTAGTCTCTACAATTATTCTATCAATTTGCGTGCCAAAATACGCATTTAGAACTAAATCTTTGACTATAAGACGAATAAGAAGATGTTTGCTTATAAAGCAATGTGTGGAACGGATGTGGAGCTGTGGAATAAAGTGTGGAATTTTTCTACAACACATCGTTGATGTTGTACAACTTTAGCTTGTTGTACAGCGTCTTGCGGTCTATACCCAATAGCTGGGCGGCACGGCTTTTGTTGTTTCCGGTTTGGCGCAAGGCTTCAATGATGTGGCGTTTCTCAGTCTCTTCATCGCGCAGAGCCATGCCGGTTGTTGGGACAGGGGGAGGAGATTGCAGGTCGCCCAATTCGCTGGTGGTGATAAGGTCGCCTGTTGCCAACAGAGTGGCACGACGAATGACGTTCTTCATCTGTCTTAGGTTACCTGGCCAATGATAGGCCTCCATAGCCTTGCAGGCCTGCATATCGAAGCCTATGAGTCGCTTGCCCATTTCCTGATTGGCTTTGTCGAGGAAGAAGTTGGCAAAGAGCAAGATATCTTCCTTGCGTTCTTTCAGCAAAGGCATGTAGAGTGTGAATTCATTGATGCGATGATACAAGTCTTCGCGGAAGGTCCCCTTCCCGATTTGCTGTTCCAAATCTTCGTTGGTAGCAGAAATCAGGCGTACATCCACTTGAATCTCTTTGTTGGATCCGATGGGACGTATCTTCCGTTCTTGGAGGGCACGGAGTAACTGTATTTGTATCTCGTAGCTCAGGTTTCCTATCTCATCTAAGAAAATGGTTCCCCCGTTGGCTTCTACAAAAGCTCCCGTCTTGTCGGTCAAGGCACCGGTAAACGCTCCTTTTACGTGGCCGAAGAATTCAGAAGCGGCCAGTTCCTTGGGGATGGCGCCGCAATCAATGGCTACGAAAGGTTTGTCGGCCCGTTTGCTGAGCTGGTGAATGCGATGGGCCACGTATTCCTTACCCGTGCCGCTGGCGCCGTTGATAAGTACCGACATCGTGGTGGGGGCTACCAACCGGACATAATTATAGAGTTGCTTGGCCGAATCGCTTTCTCCTTCCAAAAAATCGGAGGGTGAGGTTGCAGCCATCCCGTCCGAACTTGCTTTCTGCCTGGAAGCCAAAGGTGCGTCGCCCGATTCGCTCTTTTTCAGGGCGTCTTCTATCTTCTTCAACAGTTCATCGGGATTGATAGGTTTGGGCACATAGTCGCATGCACCTAACTTCATGGCCTGTACGGCCGATTGAATGTCGGCATATCCCGTCATGATGATGAGAGGTATCATGCGCTCGCGCTTTATCAGCCATCGCAGGATGTCTATTCCGTCATGGTCGGGAAGGCGTAAGTCAGACAAAATCAAGTCGATTGTTTCCGCATCAATCACTTTTTGGGCACGGGCTACGCTACTGGCCGAGTAGATTTGAAACCCTTTCTTGGTGAGCCAGGTCTTTAGCATGATGCCGTAAGTAATGTCGTCTTCTACAATCAAAATGGATTTCATAGTCTGATGTTTTTTTATCTTTTCAAGCACAAAGGTAATGGCTTTTGGCTGATTTTAGTATATTTGCAGACTTAAATTAAACAAAAAGCGAGATGAAAGGAACTGTAATTGTATTATTAACCCTGTTTGCGTGCTGTTTGGCGGCATGCAAGCCCGGACAAAAAGAGAATAAAGATATGAATGAAGAGACAAAACTGAAGATTGAAACGACGGCGGGCGACATCATTGTCAAATTGTACAACGAAACGCCAAAGCACCGCGAAAACTTTATCAAACTGGCGCAAAACGGGACGTACGAAGGCACTTTGTTCCACCGTGTCATCAAAGACTTTATGATACAGGCGGGAGACCCCGATTCGAAAGACGCGCCCAAAGGTAAGATGCTGGGAGCGGGCGATGTGGGCTATACGGTGCCGGCCGAGTTTGTCTATCCCAAGTATTTCCACAAGCGCGGAGCTTTGTCTGCAGCTCGTCAAGGCGATCAGGTGAACCCTGAGAAAGCATCTTCCGGATGCCAATTTTACATCGTAACGGGTAAGGTCTATACCGATTCCACCTTATTAAATATGGAGACGCAGATGAACAACATGCGTTTCAACAACGCTTTCAACGCCTTGGCGGCCAAGCATGCGAAGGAAATCTACAAGATGCGCCGCAACAACGACCAGGAAGGGCTGATGAACTTGCAAGACACGTT
Source organism: uncultured Bacteroides sp. (assembly GCA_949300425.1). Classification (GTDB taxonomy): domain Bacteria; phylum Bacteroidota; class Bacteroidia; order Bacteroidales; family Bacteroidaceae; genus Bacteroides. Next base: position 13,079 of record CASGED010000010.1, on the reverse strand, counting down.
GATAGCCCAAGTGGAGAAACAGATGGCAGGCCAACCGGAATTCCGCTTCACGCCTGAGCAGGTGAAAGCCTATACCACGGTGGGAGGGACACCCCATTTGGATAACGAATACACCGTGTTTGGCGAAGTAGTGGAAGGCATGGACGTGGTGGATAAAATCCAGCAAATGAAGACCGACCGGAACGACCGTCCGGAAGAAGATGTCAAAATCAAGAAGGTGGAAGTGTTGTAAGGATTGTCCATGGAGCGTATCAATCGGTTGACTTTGGAGAACGGTTTGCGTCTGGTGCATCATGAAGACACATCGACGCAGATGGTGGCGTTGAACATTGTTTATGATGTCGGTGCGCGTGACGAGCACCCCGACCATACGGGGTTTGCCCATCTGTTTGAGCACCTGATGTTTGGCGGTTCACGGCATATTCCCGATTATGACACGCCGCTCCAGCTGGCCGGCGGAGAGAACAATGCCTGGACGAACAATGACATTACGAACTATTACCTGACCGTTCCCAAGGCGAACGTGGAAACCGGTTTTTGGCTGGAGTCTGACCGCATGTTGGGGCTGGACTTCAGCGAGCATAGCCTGGAGGTGCAACGGGGTGTGGTAATGGAAGAGTTCAAGCAACGTTGCCTGAACCAGCCCTACGGCGATGTGGGACACTTGTTGCGTCCTTTGGCCTACAAGGTGCATCCTTATCGTTGGCCTACTATCGGCAAGGAACTCTCGCACATCGCGCAGGCCACGCTCGACGAAGTCCGCACATTCTTCTACCGGCACTATGCTCCTAACAATGCCGTGTTAGCCGTTACAGGTAACATTTCCTGGAAAGAAACGGTGCGCCTGACGCAGAAATGGTTTGGAGACATACCCCGACGTGAAGTGCCAGCCCGTCAACTTGCACAGGAACCTACGCAGGACGAAGAGCGTCGGCTGGAAGTAAAGCGTCCGGTTCCGGTAGACGCGCTATTCATGGCCTTTCACATGTGCCGACGGGATGAACCGGACTATTATGCTTTCGATATACTTTCTGATTTGTTGGCCAACGGTCGTTCCAGCCGTCTGAACCAGCGTTTGGTGCAAGAACGGAAACTGTTTTCCAACATAGACGCTTATATCTCCGGCACGCGCGATGCCGGTTTGCTTCAGATTAGCGGGCGGCCTTCCGTCGGTGTCTCATTGGAAGAGGCCGAAGATGCAATTTGGGCTGAGCTGGATTTACTCCGGAATGAAACCATTGACGAGCGTGAACTGGAGAAAGTGAAAAACAAGTTTGAGTCTACCTACATCTTCGGCAACATTAATTATCTGAATGTGGCTACAAACCTTGCGTGGTTCGAGTTGACCGGTCAGGCTGAGGACATCAATCAGGAAGTACCTAAGTATCGGGCTATAACCGTAAACCGCCTGCGTGAGGTTTCACATCAAGCGTTCCGGCGGGAGAATGGGGCGGTACTGCAATATCGCAAACAGGATTGAATCCATAAATTTAGCACTATGTGTTAATTGGTGGACAATAATGGGACGGGCGGATATCATGACGGAATTCATGAAACCGCAATAGAACTATTTAGGGATGGTCTCAAGCATAAAGAACACCGCCGTGGCTATGAGCAACAGTCCTAATACGCCATAGAACAGGCGTGCTTGGCGACGTCCCACGTTCTGCACAATGAACTGCGAGTTGCGGGCGGTGAAGAACCACTCCCAATCCAGCAACGCCGCCAACAGGCTGACAATTCCGGTCAGCGCAAAGATTCCTTGGATAATATAGTGACTCATAACCGTCTTTTACACTAAATTTTCCAACGACACCTTGCGTGTGCCTTCTTCAACTTCTTCTATGGAAACTTTGACGGCGTCTCCCGGAAGCAATTCTTCTACCAGTTCGGGCCACTCGATGAAACAGAGAGCACCGCTGTAAAAATAGTCCTCATAGCCCATGTCGTACACTTCTTCCAATTTCTTGATGCGGTAGAAATCGAAATGATAGATTAACTCTCCGCCCTTGTCGGAACGGTATTCGTTGACAATAGCGAATGTAGGCGAAGTGATGACATCACTTACTCCCAACTCTTCGCAAATGGCTTTGATGAAGGTGGTTTTGCCTGCTCCCATCTTTCCATAAAAAGCAAAAACGGTATTGTCACCCATAGCCTGCACAAATTGGCGGGCGGCTTCGTGAATTTGGTCTAAAGATTGAATACTGATTTCCATTCTATTATGTATTTATTAGGTTACTGTTTGACTTCTTCTTTCCTCATCCGGAAAGTCTGCAAGCTCTTCCACCCTTTGCACACCACGTAGATAAGGATGGAAAAGAATATAATGGAAGCGCCCGAAGGCACATTGGTGTAGAAAGAAACCAACAGTCCGGCCAGGCAACTCAGGTAACCGATGCCGATGGACAGCCCGATGATATGACCGAAACGGTAGGTGAACAGGTTGGCCGTCATTTGTGGAATGGTGAGCAGCGAGATAACCAGTACGATACCTACCATGCGAAGGCACGACACAATGGTCAATGCGATGAACATCATCAGGACATATTCAAGCGCCGTTACCGGCAATCCTTGCGAACGGGCAAACTCACTGTCGAAAGCAATGCTGACAATGGTTCGCAGAAAGAGGAAGAAGAAGATGCCCAGTACAGCCGCCAATACGGCCAACAGCATGATGTCGCTTGTGTTGATGGTCAGGATATTGCCAAACAGGTAAGCCGATAAGTCCGGTGTGTAGCCGGGTGAAAGATAGGTAAAGATGATACCTAAAGCCATGCCTAACGCCCAAAAGACAGCAATGGCAGAATCTTCGCGCATGTCTTTCCGCTTGCCGAGCCATTCCACGCCAAAAGCGGAGAGTATGGCAAATATCGCCGCTGACAAAATGGGGGAGATACCCGTATACAGTCCCAAGCCGATGCCTCCAAAAGAGGCGTGTGTCAGTCCGCCGCTGATGAACACCAACCTACGAGTAACGATGTAAGTACCTATCATACCACAGACAACGCTGGCCAGCAGGCTACCAATCAACGCATGTTGGAAAAACGTATAGTGCAGAAGTTCCATCGCTCAATGATTTATTTCTTATGCGGATTCGCCCGCAGTTCCCCCACAACCAAAAACACTTCATCTTTCAGGTTGTCGGGCAACGAGATGCCACGCAACTGCAAACTGCGTACCCATCCCGCCACGTCTTCTTCCTGCATGGTGTAGAACACATCCCGAAACTCTTCTTCCTGTTCGGCGCTATAGGCATCGCCCGGCATGTCTTTGTAACGATCCAGTTCTTCATCATCGTAATATTCTATCTGTTTGCTGACGGCAGCTAACAAACTTTCCTTCTCGCACACTTCGTGCTGGCCGCAACACTCCATGTTTACCGGATTTACTTCGGGCATGGCTTCCAGTTCACCGCTTTCCACTTTTTCTTTCAGGCGGCGGTTGCGTACAATGCCGGCTATGGCAGCCACAACGCCCAATACAACCAAACTAACAATCAATATCCACATGAAGCATTCTTGGATTTAATATTTTGCGGATGCAAAGATACGCAGAATAAATCATAGAGTCTCACAACGGACGTAAAATGTTTATCTGCCCCTTCCCGCGACAGCAAATCCCGCTTGTCGCAAGTCCTCCCAATAGTGCGGATAAGACTTGCTCACCACTTCGGGATGATTGATGCAAAGCCCCGGAAAGAGGAGGCTCGCGGGAGCAAAAGCCATAGCCATACGGTGGTCCTCGTAGGTGTCGATACAAGGCCGTTCGTCCGGGCTGCACCGTTCACCGTCCCAACGGAGAATGCTGTCCTGTTCCGAACGGACTTTGAACCCCAGCTTGCGCAATTCGGCGACCAAGGCATAAAGCCGGTCCGTTTCTTTTATCTTGAGACTTTGCAAACCGGTGAAGCAGAACGGAATGTTCATCAGGCAACAGGTTACGACAAAGGTTTGCGCCAAGTCCGGGATGTTCACCAAATCAGCCTCTAAATGCTGCACAGGCGTTTCGCCCCGGCTCAGGACAACTCCTTGCGGTGTGTATTCGCTTCGCACGCCCAACCGGGCAAAAAGTTCCGCCCCATGGCAATCTCCTTGGCAACTGTTCTTAAAAAGTCCCCGCAATTCCACCCGTACGTCATCCTGCGTCTTTTTTGCCCGATGTCGCGTCAAAAGGACCGCAGCCATTTCATACCAATAGGAAGCGGCGCTCCAGTCGCTTTCTACTAAAAAAGGAGTATTCCGATACCCTCCCGGGGAGACTGTTATGTGGTCGGCAGACGTCCATTGCGCCTGTGCTCCATAATCGTGCATCAGTTGCAAAGTCAGGTCGATGTAAGGGCGCGAAACGATGTCACCCGTTAAGTGTATGTTCAGGCCGTGAGGCAATGTGGCACCTACCATCAGCAAAGCGGAAATGTATTGCGAACTGACTCCTCCCGGCAGGGTGATGTCGCTTCCGGTTAAGTCGCCGCCCGTAATGCGCAAGGGTGGGAAACCTTCGTTGCCTGCATAAGTTATCTGCGCCCCCAATGCCCGTAAGGCATCCACCAAAATACGAATCGGTCGTTGCTGCATACGGGCGGTACCGGTAATCAAGCGTGTACCGGGCGTTACGCTCAAGTAAGCTGTCAGAAAGCGCATCGCGGTACCTGCCGCCAGAATATCTATCACTTCGGGATTGTCAGTCAAAGCGCGTACCATGACACGGGTATCGTCACAGTCGCTCAGGTTCTCGGGCAAGGCAGTACCCTGCGCCAATGCATGCAGGATAAGCGCACGGTTGCTGATACTTTTTGAAGCAGGCAGGCTGATAGTGGCCTGCAAGGTGGCGGGGGCGGTAAGGATGTATTGCATTGAGTCGATTACAAAATGATAATTTATCGGGGGGAACCACAGATAACACAGATGGTACGGATTTACACAGATTTTTATTTTCAGATGAATGGTATCTGTCATGTCAAGCTTGTCGAGACATCTCACATAGCGCATGAGGAAGTCTTACATGAGACCCTTCGACTACGCTCAGGGTGACAGATACATCTGTGCTCATCCCGTTTAATCCGTGTTCATCAGTGGTTTAAATACCCATTTATCGAGGTTATTTTATCTAATCTGATTGCAAAGTTAATAAAAGCCTTCCGAACCGCAAATATCAACAATAAATCTTTTTAGGATTTCGCAGAAAAAGCCTTGCACATCCCCTGCGGAATGGCATTATCTGTTATAACGCGGAGAAAGACTTTGATAGGTTTCAAAATTATCTTTCTCACTACGGTATATAATGGTATCAATGAAATAAAGATTATCATCAATCCCCACTAAAACGTTATTGGGTAAAGCATCAAAAATATCATATTCACCATTAGTGAAATATTCCCCATTCAAACAAGGTGTAAATCCCATATAAAGCATCGCATTCATAATTTCTTCTTCTGTAGCCTCTCGCTTAGCAATAATAAACGGCTGAGTAAGTAAAGCACAGACATCTCCCTTTTGGTTATAGGCAAACCCAATCAAGTCATATGCACATTCAGGGAAATAAAGATTATGGGCATTTATCCGTTCGAAGAAAGGTTGTAGGTTATCATCTGAATAACGGAAATCATTTAATTTATATACAGTTCTCCTATCATGTGATATATAAACCTCATTTTCAGAACCACGGTCAGAAAATACACCTAATTCTCCGATACTATCAAACCAACATTCATGTTCTATTGCATATTTGTAGAGCGCATGAATTTGGACTCCCTTGCAAGACGTTGTTCCCGCAATCGTTTGAATTGAGCTAAGCACTCCTCCAATGACAGCGGATGCTTCTGCCATTCGGCTACGGATTTCTTTTTCCGCACTATTAGCTGCTTGTGGTAATCGTTGATGAGTGTCATTGTTTCCCATTTTAACGTGACTTATCTGATTGCAAAGTTAATAAAAGCCTTCCGAACCGCAAATACCAACAATAAATCTTTTTAGAATTTCGCATGAAAAAGCCTTGCACGTCCCCTGCGGAATGGCATTACCGCAGGTTGGTGCAAGGCCTACATTTTTAAAACTCTAAATAAAACAATCGCTTGCTGTTTAGAGCTATTATAATGATGCGGAAAGCTTTGTTATGAAGAAACGCGTAGCAGACAATAGCTCGGGTAAATCATTCTTTACGGTATCGAAAATTATTTCAGCGTCTATCTCAAAATAACCATGAGCGATGCGGTCACGTATTCCTTTAACTGCTTTCCATGGGATACCTGTATATTGTGGCAACAAAGTTCCTTCCGTTTCTTTGTCTATCTTCTTAAATGCTTCTCCGATAGTTTCTACAAGCATACTGCTTGCGGCTAAATTCTTCGTACCTTCAGGTGTCAACATGTAATCATCGGCACACATGGTGTCTCTGTTCCACTCTTGTAACAGAAGAATGGATTTTTCTATTTGCCGTAGGGTGCTTAGAATTCGTTTATCCTGCTTATAAGACATAAACACCGTCTTTTTCTATTTCGTTTCTTAAAACAGCATTCATATTGCGGTGCATGCGCACTACATCTACATGGCAACCCAAAAGTTGTTCAAGGAACAGTCCCAATTCGACAAACAGATAGAGTTTGGGAGCCATTTCCACGCAAATATCTACATCACTTGTGGCTTTCTGCTCATCACGCGCAACAGACCCGAACAAACGAAGTGTTCGAACTCCGAATCGTTCACGTAAAGTGTCGGCACACGATTGTAGTAGCTTTATACACTCATTCTTCGTTATCATAGCAATGCGTTCTTTTACTTCTCACAAAGATAGCCATTCGTAGAAATCCTGCAAAGTTTTTATTTCCCTTTTTATTGTGTCGACTTAAAATCTTAATCTGAACATATATAGAAAAGCCTTGCACTTCCCCTACGGAATGGCATTACCGCAGGTTGGTGCAAGGCCTACATTTTTAAAACTCTAAATAAAACAATCGCTTGCTTTTACCTTAAAAATGTATATCTTAATATGAGTGAATTAGTATCCTGTATTTTGGCTCCAGTTCGTGTTGGTGTTCATTACGCCTGTCGGAATGGGGAAAATACGGCGAAACAACTCGGTTTTTGCTTCCGGATGCACAATGTGCTTGTATCCCCAATCGTCTTCAAAGCGACCGAAACGGATTAAGTCGTTACGACGCCAGTTCTCGTCAAAGAACTCACGTCCACGCTCATCCAAAAGGTCATCCAATGTCGGGGTACCTTCGAATGCGGGAGCGTTGACATATGCACGAATCTGGTTCATCAGACTTTGCGGTGTGTCACCGTTAGTTGCCGTACCACCACGAAGAATAGCTTCTGCCTTGGTCAGGATGATGTCCGCATAACGGAAGATAGGCATGTCGTTACTTTGGTTACGGCCATTGACATAATCATCGTAGGTCGGGAACCATTTCACGGATTTATAACCTTGCGACCAGCCGTTCACGTCTTTGCCGGTGTTGAGCTGTTCCATGTCAGATTGTGAACTGGATTTCAAAGTAATCTCTTTGGTAAATACAAGTTGTTGTCCATCATAAATAAACGGCTCATCGGAAATGTTGCGATTCTCATCAAAATAATAAATCGGACCACCTACGATAGAGAGGTTGCGCTCGTCACCGGGCAGTGAAAGCAGGTCTACTATTTCAGAGTTCACTGCAAGATTACCGCCTACAGATGAGCTCAACTTGAAACCATAGAATGAAACATCTACTCCGTTCATTTGACGCCATGTGCGGTAACGTGCATACTGCATGCCTTGGGCAGTAATGCGGTCGTAGGGCATCGCGTAGATGAAGTCTGTGATATGGGCTCCATTTTCCGGCCAGAACTTTTCACGATAGCTGTTGTTCAAATCAAACAGCCCTGACGCCATAATTTCATCACAGATAGCGATGCAGTCATTCAATTTCGGATTTGCCGTGTTAGGCGTATAAGTAGCTACGTCTGCACATGAATAAACGCCCCAGTTGATGTAAAGCTTGGCCAACAAAGCTTTTGCCATCCAGTAATTTGGCTTACCATACGTGCTGGCATTTGACTCTTTGGTCAGATTGGGAAGCGCCTTCAGCAAATCTTCCTCAATAAATGCTGCCACTTCAGGACGTGGAGAGCGGTCGATAGCTTCATCTCCTTCCGGTATATGGTTCAGTATCGGGGTTGCTCCGAACATATCCATTAAAATGAAATGATAGAAGGCGCGCATAGCAATTGCGGGGGCAGCTGCGGGAATTTCTTCACCACCGAGGTCAACGATAGCTCTGTTGCAGTTTGTAATACCTGCCGTGATATCTGGATACCAGTCAATGCAGGGAGAATCCGGATTGACCCAATGCAAAGTCGGATGTGCAGTGGTACCATTGTCATAATAGTCACCATCGAACGAGATGCCGGTAAATTCATCACTGGAGCATCCGCACGCTTCACTATAACGACGCCCCAATGCACCACGAAACGCATAATAAACATTCGCCATTTTGGCTTCAATCGCAATTTCTGAGTCGGGATATTCCGTATATTGCGACGTTATATCCACGTCAAGATCGGTACAACCGGTAGTGGCCGTGGCTAACAGTCCGATTGATACAAGTAATTTAGATATCTTTTTCATATTTGTTTCAGTTTATCTGTTAATTAGAAGTTAACGTTCAGTCCCAGCATAAATGTGCGGGTACGAGGATAGAATGAATTACGCCAGTCAACACCCGGTTCTACACCGCCCAGGCTGACTTCGGGGTCAGTTCCTGAATAGCCGGTAATGGTGAAGACGTTGTTGCAGGTGGCGGTCAGTTTCAAATTGTTGATCCAGTTCCCAATTTTGCCGAAGTTATAGCTCAAACTCAAAGTAGAGAGGCGCAGGTAGCTACCGTTTTCTATATAGCGGTCAGATGGAGCTTGTGCGTTGACGTCATTAGGCATATTCCGTTCAATGATTTCTTTCAAGCCGTTTTTACCTACTCCGAGGTTGGTTACATTGTTGTACTGAGCACGGGGCAAATTCATGATCTTGTTGCCAAACGTTCCTTGGAAGAAAGCGGTCAGTGTCCAATCTTTGTAGTTCAACGTGTTGTTCCAGCCCAAGTTTAGTTTGGGTTGTGCGGAGCCTTCTATCTTCACACGGTCGCTTTCATTTGGATTGGTAGTTTGGCCTACATATTCTCCATTTTCATCATAATCAGAAAATACGGAAACGCCGTCTGCGTTATAACCTTCCCAATGGTAGGTGTAGAATGTACCGATAGGTTCGCCTTCTATGATACGCTGAATGGAGTTTGTGTTCGAGAAACCGCCGATGTTGGGGTTTGCCTTGTTGATGTAGTCCACAGAATAAGTGTCGTTAGATATCTTCTCCACCACGTTCTTGTTGTGAGACAAGTTTAGCGTTGTGCTCCACTGGAAATCTTTGGTCTGTACTGGAATGGCGTTGATGCTGATTTCAATACCTTTGTTAGAGATGTCACCTACGTTGGCCCACATGGTTCCGTAGGGATATCTGTTGGTAGAGACGGCATAGTCCAAAATCAAGTCAGAAGTCTGTTTGCTGTAATACTCAATGGTTGCGCCCAAACGACCTCCGAGTACTGAGAAGTCCACACCGATGTTGAACATAGAGGTGGTTTCCCACTTCAAATCGGGATTGTTGTTTCTCAATGCACCAATCGTATGGTATTGGTTGCCATCCGTATATTGGAACCAGCCTGTGCCTCCGTACACCATTCTTGGGAAATAGGGGTCAAAGCCCAGCGAGTTACCGCTGATACCGTAGCCCACACGAAGTTTCAAGTCATCAAATCCCCAGTTGTCAGCAAAATCTTCTTCCGAGATACGCCATGCGGCGGATACAGAGGGGAAGGTTGCCCAACGGTTGTTTTCACCGAAAGCGGAAGAGCCGTCACGACGGAGGGTGGCCTGCAACATATACTTGCTGTTGTACGAGTAGTTGACACGTCCGTAGAATGAAATCATGCGCAACGTGTTTTCAGCTGATGACCAAACACCGTTCATGCCGTCTATCATGTTGGCAAGGCCCATGTTTTTGTAGCCGGTCTGGTCGTTGTAGAAGTTATAAACAGTCAGACCATAACCGTCTGCTTTTGTTGTTTCTTCCCAAGAATAACCTAACATAACGCCTAATTTGTGCGCCTCGTTGAAGGTCTTGTCATAGTTCAGGTAGGTTTCCAGCACTTTTCTGTAGTCTTGGGTCGTACGGCGGTGAGCCTGTCCGTTGTCTTTCACGGTAGTCAGTTGCGATTGGCTGGAGTGGTATTCATCCCACAAGAACTGCTCATTCTGATAAGACAGCATGGCGTTCCATTTCAGTCCGTCGATGATGTCCAACTCTGCCTTGGCCGTACCTTGTAGCTTCTTGGTGGTATGGTCATACGTGTCTTCGTTGATTAACGAAAGAGGGTTGTAGTTCTGTGAAACGCCTTCATAAATGCTCCAGTTCCCATTTCCATCTTTTACGGGTACCAACGGAGAATAATAGTTCATAGCATCGTACACACTGGTATTGTCGCTGCCGGTCTCCACGGAATGGTTGTTCGTGATGCTGGCGTTCAAGTTCAGAGACAGTGTTAAACGGTCGTTCAACGCTTTGGTTTGTACAAACGCGCGGCCAATCAAACGGTCCATGTCCGTACCTTTGATGACACCCTGTCTGTCCATGTAGTTGATGCTGGCATTGTAGGTCGTTGTTTCCGAACCGCCGCTGATGGATACGTTATGGTTATGCGTAAAGGCGGTACGTTGCACTTCCTTCTGCCAGTCTGTACTGGCTCCGAAGTCATTACCGATAGTCAGATTGTGCTGTTGTGCGTAGGCGCGCAGTTCATCGGCCGACAGCATATCGAGGTTTTTCATCACGTTGTCTATAGCCACATAAGCATTGTAGTTGACCGTAGCTTTGCCTGCTTTACCTTTTTTCGTGGTAACGATAATTACACCGTTGGCAGCTTTCGAGCCGTAGATGGCCGTAGCGGTTGCGTCACGCAATACGTCAATGCTTTCGATGTCTTCCGGAGCGACCAAAGCTAAAGATACGCCGGGGACACCGTCCACTACATAATAAGGTTCCATAGCACCTGCATCTGTACGCAATGTAGACGCACCACGCAAGGTGATTGAAGAAGTTCCACTGTTCGGATCGCTGCTTTGGGTGATGGTCAAACCGGGAACCTTACCCTGTAGTAACTGAGCGGGGTCAGTATAAGTACCAACGTTCAGTTTATCGGCCTTCACGGTTGTGATAGAACTGGTTACATCCTTGCGCTGCATGCTGCCGTAACCTACGACTACGACTTCCTCCAAAGCCTGGGCATCTTCTGTCATGTTAACGTTGATGACGTTTCGGTCAACCTTAATTTCTTGGGTTACAAAACCAATGTAGGAGAATTGCAGTGTTTTGCCATTCTCCACTACAATAGAGTATTTACCATCTATGTCGGTAATACCACCGTTGGTTGAACCCACTTCTACTACGTTAACGCCCGGAAGCGGCGCGCCGGTTCTGTCCGTTACGGTACCGGTCACTCTGTTTTGTGCGAATGCTAAGGTACTGCTTAGCAGGAACAGGACCAAGACTGCGCCCTGGAGCCATGTCCACCTCTTTTTAGATTGTACACTCTGCATAACAATTTGTGTTTTAATTAAAAAAATAAGTTACTTTTAGGTTCTCAAATTCTACATATCCGCCGTCCGCCATCTGGAACAAGTTCGGGAAGAACTTGGTACTCCTACGGATGAGCCCATCAGTTGATTTCCAAACTGTTTTTCCGGCTTCTTACGGATATTCATAATCTTTGTTTTACATTACTTTATTTTATCTAAAAACGCTTTGCACACTTTCTAACAATCTTTCCGGCTGCAAAAGTAGCGCCTGGACATTACAATGATGTTTCATTCCGATTGCGAGTATGTGTTAAAAATCTGATATATAATAGTTTGTGCTGTGTTATGGATAATACAGGAACTGTCTTCGTTTCCTCTTTATATAAGATTGGAACGAAGCCTGTTTAGCGACCAAAGACCGTGCTCGGAACGAACCGGTTTTGCTTTTGTTAGTGGAATATTGCAAAAAAGTGTCCATAGTTTTGTTAGATTTTTCACAAAGTTAGGTATATTTTAGCTTATCCAAGGGGGAAAATAGTGTGGAAATGGGGGAAAATAGTAAACTATAGGTCGTTTTTCATCCTTTAGAAACATTTTCCTACCCTAAGCCAGCGTTTCTTGCAAAGACTGACCGGATAAAACGTTCACTTGACATGCCATCCGCAAATGGAATGAAACGTCTTACCAAAGACGGTCTTTGTAATCGTAAAGAGGGACTTTGGCCTCGTGAAGGCCGTCTTTACAACAATAGAGAGAGTTTTCAACCGGTGGAAGTTTCACGCTTTCACCATTCTGTACTCTCCTGACTTTTAAGCACATGCTGTGAAACATCCGTTCCTTTCACGCTCAGACATGTTTCACCAATATGCCAAAATCGTACACCTATATACACAAATCATACAGAAACGGTTTCTAAGGGAACATCCCGCATCCTTCACTCAAACGAAGAGGTGAAACATCCGTGAAGGATGCATCTTTCACAACATTCGATTTAAAATCAAGTAGTTGAGAGGCTGTGAAAGCGTGAAACATACATCAGCAAAACTTCTTGTAGCGTGTGAAACATCGGTCGGACAACGCAAACGCACAGGTTTATCCGATAAAAACACGGCTTCTTCCGTGTCCTTTCACCGCTTCTCGTGAAGGAAAATACCGGATGATTTTCATTTAAAGAGGGCACCCTTTTGATTTAAAGGGACGAGGCGGGAGATTAAATCAGACGGGGCGGGAGATTAAATGATAAATTCCCATTTATAGCGTACCAAGTTCTTCCCGTACTCGTTTATGAGTTAACTGGTGGACGACGGATGTACAATGTGAGAATTCAAAACAATCATTATTAACTTAAAAACACAAATTGTTATGCAGAGTGTACAATCTAAAAAGAGGTGGACATGGCTCCAGGGCGCAGTCTTGGTCCTGTTCCTGCTAAGCAGTACCTTAGCATTCGCACAAAACAGAGTGACCGGT
>CASGED010000009.1 GCA_949300425.1 uncultured Bacteroides sp. | reverse complement strand
TGAGATGCTGAACAAGTTCCAAGTCATCCCTCAAGAGATAAGCGGACGGAAATGTGAAGCGGCGGACTTCGATGCCCCTACCGAACGGATGACTGATATCACGCCTTTATTTTACCAAAGTGGTTACCTGACCATCAAGAATTACTCAACGTTCTCCGGCTTATATCAATTAGACATTCCAAACAAGGAAGTGCGCATCGGACTGATGAAAAGTCTGTTGGTTAACTACGTGCAACGTCCAGCACAACTGAACACGTTAGTGGGTGAAATGGCGGAATGCATCCATTTTGATGACATGGACGGTGCTTTGCGTCTCATGCAGACAGTATTGTCAACCGTGCCTTACTGCGAAAACACCCGTTACGAAGGACACTATCAGCAGATGCTTTACCTCATCTTTACGCTGTTGGGAAACTATGCGGACGTGGAAGTACGGACTCCGCAAGGCAGGGTGGACGTAGTGATGCGCACGCATACCACTTTATATATCATAGAGTTGAAAATGGACAAAAGTGCCGAGGAAGCCATCCAACAAATTGATTTGAAACAATACCCCGAACGCTTTGCCCTCTGCGGACTTCCGGTCGTGAAGGTGGGGATTAACTTCGATAGTGAGAAACATACGTTGACGGACTGGGAAATCAAGAAAGGAGAATCCGCTTTCTAAGTATTATTGAATACTCGTCCAAGTATCCTTGCTTACTTTGCCATTTATCCAAGGATACTTGGACATTTATTATTGGATACCTCTTTAACAAGTTTAACTGACATTTTCCTATCTTGGTACATTCTTTGTTTTTCCCTCTTGGCCAAACAATATGTTTCACCTTTAAAATAGAGGAGGTTATACGATGGGAGCAGCCGGAAATAAGAAACCGAAGAAACCCAAAGACAAGCACCACGTGCCGGCATACGAGAAGGAAGAAGCACTGCAGGAGGCAAACAAGAAGCCCGGAAACAAGAAAAAATAAGTGCTTTTTTGTACCTTTGCTCGCATGAACAGTGAAGTGAAGGAATATTTCGATGTATTACTGGACCTCTGCAAGGCTGATATGCCCTTGCGGGTGGCTTATCGCCAGTTGCGCGAGTTGCTGGAGCATTTGTGCCGTACCCGGATGGGAGACGGACATTTGCAGATGACCGACCTTTCCGCACGCATTAGTTTCGTGGCAGCAAAGGCCGGTCTTTCTATCGTAGAGCAAAACAGGTTGCATACCGTGCGCCTGACTTCCAATAAGGTATTGAATGGGGAAGACAATGTTTCGCGGAGTGCTTTGCTGCGCGATGCAAAGACGCTGGCTTTCTTTGTCAGAAGGCTGACGGGGGAGGATATACCTAAGGAGTTATATGCTTTGTTACCCAGTGCCGATGCCACTTATGTGGTGACTCCGCCTGCCGTTCGGCGCGTCAAGCGGATGAGGGTCTGTTTCCAGTATGCCGACGAGACCTATCTGTATGTACAGCCCGTTGATACCCTGTCGGACACATTGCTGAAAGTGCGCTACAATGTGCCCGAAGTCAACGAGGAGTTTGCTGAAACCTGCCGCTTGTTGTGGCGTCACGCCCAAGTCAACCTGCTGGATGTGTCTGTGGATGAGCAAGGCATTCTGACCCCTTTCTTTATCATCTTAGAACCGGATTACCTGATAGACATCAGTACGTTGGCCGAATGCTTCCGGGAATTCGGGCATCATCCCGCCAATTATATCCTCTCCCGTCTGCGCCAGCCGGAGAATACGTGCCCTTTGTTGTTGGGTAACATCGCCAACCTCTTTTTGGACGAATGGATTCATGCTGAGGGGGAAGTGGACTATACGGCATGCATGAAGAAAGCCTTCCGCATGTATCCGCTGGAGTTGGCGGCTTGCCCCGATTTGAGAAGCAAAGAACCTGAAAGGCAATTCTTTGAAGACTGCAAGAAACATTTCATGAATATCCGCCAGACGGTCATCGAGACTTTTCATGCGTCGGGTTATGACTTGAATAAGGAAGATGCGGTGCTAGAACCTTCGTACATCTGCGAAGCGTTGGGCTTGCAAGGTCGTCTGGATTATATGCAACGGGATATGAGCGCGTTTATTGAGATGAAGTCGGGCAAGGCGGACGAATATGCCATACGGGGCAAGATAGAGCCGAAAGAAAACAACCGGGTGCAGATGCTGCTCTACCAGGCAGTGCTGGAGTATGCCATGGGAATGGATCACCATCGGGTGAAAGCTTATTTGCTCTATACCCGTTATCCGTTACTCTATCCGGCACGGCCTTCGTGGGCGATGGTGCGGCGCGTGATGGATGTGCGCAATCGTATTGTGGAGGCCGAATACAGCATTCAGTTGCACAACAATCCTGCCTATACAGCCCGGAGACTAGAAGCCTTGTCGCCCGAAGCGCTGAATGAACGAGGCTTGGACAATGTTTTATGGAATCGTTTTCTTTGTCCTTCTATCCAGAAACTGACGGATGACTTGGCGGCGCTTTCTCCTCTTGAGCAAAACTATTTTTATACCTTATATAATTTCATCACCAAAGAATTGTATACTTCCAAGTCGGGCGATGTGGATGAACTATGCCGTACGGGAGCCTGCTCGCTTTGGACCTCAACGCTTGCCGAGAAGTGCGAGGCGGGGGAAATATTGTATGACTTATTAATAGCTCAAAATCACGCTTCCGATGAGCGAAAGCCTTATATATTGTTTTTAAAAACATCTCAAAGCAAGATGCTTCACAATTTCCGTATTGGTGATGCAGTGGTACTTTATGAACGCAATATGGATACGGACAATGTGACAAACAAACTTATATTTAAAGGTAATATTGAACAAATCTTTGGTAATTATGTTCGAATACGTCTGCGGGCAACGCAACGAAATACATCTGTATTGCCTGCCAGAAGCCGTTACGCCATTGAACACGACTATATGGACACCTCTTTCCGCAGTATGTATGCCGGATTGGCTGCTTTTCTGTCCGCTTCGCAGCGCAGGCGAGACTTATTGTTAAGTCGTAGGAAGCCGGAGTTCAGTCATGCTTTCGATGAGGCAATCGCTTCCACCACCGATGACTTTGCCCGCATCACGTTGAAGGCAAGGGCTGCGCAAGACTTTTTCCTGTTGATAGGCCCGCCGGGGACGGGAAAGACTTCGCGTGCGCTTCGGGGAATGGTGGAAGCTTTCTACGGAGAAGGGAAACAGATTCTGTTGTTGTCCTATACCAATCGGGCGGTGGATGAAATCAGCAAGATGCTGACATCCATTACGCCGCAAGTCGATTTCATCCGCATGGGCAGCGAATTGTCGTGCGAGGAGGCTTACCGTCCGTATCTGATAGAGAACGTCTTGGCTGATTGTCCCAACCGGCAAGCGGTGCAGGAGCGCATAGCCCGTTGCCGGATTTTTGTAGGCACGGTGGCTACGCTTTCTTCCAAAACGGATTTGTTCCGTTTGAAGCGGTTTGATGTCGCATTGGTGGATGAAGCCACGCAAATCTTGGAACCCCAGTTATTAGGATTGCTCTGTAACCGTACTCCGGATGGGGCGGACGCCATCGGCAAGTTCATCTTGATAGGCGACCACAAACAGTTGCCTGCCGTGGTGCAGCAAGCAGCCTTGTATTCCGAGGTGCAAGATGAGGCGTTGCGGAAAATTGGCCTTCTCAACCTGAAAGATTCTTTATTTGAACGGTTGTATCGTCATCTGTCCCAAGAAACAGATGATTTCAAAAAATGTCCGGCATACGACATGCTGTGCCGCCAAGGCCGCATGAACGAAGAAGTGGCGCAGTTCCCCAACCGTGCTTTCTACCATGGCTTGTTGCAGACGTTGGGCTTGCCCCACCAACAAGGAATGTTGCAGTTGGCGCCTTGCATGGAGAGCCATCCGTTAGCGGACGTATTGAGACAGCGTGTCGCTTTTCTGCCTTCCAAAGTGGGGCGTGCCGCCGATTCCGTCAAGATAAACCATAGCGAGGCAGGCATCGTGGCTCGGTTGGCCGAAGCCGTTTACCGGCAATATTCGGCGACGGAAGGTTTTGACCTCGCTCATACATTGGGCATTATTACTCCTTACCGTAGCCAGATTGCTCTTATCCGGCAGAAGATTGCCGCCTTGGGCATTCCGGCTTTGGAGCATGTATTGGTGGACACGGTGGAGCGCTTCCAAGGAAGCGAGCGCGATGTCATTATCTACTCCTTCTGCGTGAACCGGGCTTATCAGATGAAATTCCTGGCCAACCTCACCACCGATGGCGGCATCACGATAGACCGCAAGCTGAATGTTGCCTTGACCCGTGCCCGTAAGCAAATGTTTATAGTGGGCGTGCCTGAGTTGTTAAGGCAAAATCCTATTTATGCGGCGTTACTACAGACATGTATGAAGTAAATCCTATTTCTGATTTCCCATTAAATGATATGCCTCTTCCCATTAAATGAAACGGTGCGTCCCATTAAATGATATGCCCCTTCCCATTTAAGGATAATCAGGAAACGTTGTGCTGATAACCGTTACAGACAGCAACGCTAAAGATGGTCTTTACATCGCCCAAGTCCCTCTTGGGAAACATAAAGTCCTTCTTTAGGGGTGAAAGAAACCATGCTTTCACCGTTCCATGTCTTTCCGGATTTGCCTTCACGCCTTCACGGACTTTTAACTCGCTGATTATAAGTCGGATATTGTGAAAGATATATCTTTCACGGATGTTTCACTGGCCCGTGAATCTATATTGAACGCTTACATGAATTTAGGCGGAAGCACATGACTATCAGAATAAATAGTGCATGACTTCCGCCTTTTTTATTTGAATGGAATTAATCAGTCTACTACGATAGGCTTGTATTTAGGAACCAATGCCTTCATGATGCACCAGCCTATCAGATAAGCTACGGCACAGATGCAGAAGATGATGAAATAACCGGCCGGCTTGCCTTCGAAGCCCATGAACTGCATGTTGGTGGCAGCGGCATAGTCGAACAAATGACCGGAACTTTTGTTAATGAGGAACGAACTGATACCGCCAGCCATTCCGCCAAAGCCTGTGATGGTTGCTACGGCACTATTGGGGAACATGTCGCCCACTACAGAATAAATATTGGCCGACCATGACTGATGGGCCGCTCCGGCAATACCGATAATGATGACGGGATACCAATAAGAGTAAGCTCCAAGTGGTTGTGCGAACAAGGCCAGCAGAGGGAACAAAGCAAAAATGAACATAGCGCGCATACGGGCTGCGTAGGGGTTCAAACCGGTCTTGTTAATGATGATGGTAGGCAACTTGCCACCGTAAATGGATAGCATCGTGATGGCGTAGAGCACGAATATCAATAACTGGGCGGTGGTGCTGTCTGACGAGTAGCCGTACACATCGGATATATAGGCCGGAGTCCAAAAGAGGAAGAACCACCATACGCCGTCCGTCATGAATTTGCCTACGGCGAAAGCCCATGCCTGGCGATATTTCAGGCATTGCCAGAACGATAGTTTTTTTTCTTCCTTCCCGGCAGGTTTGTTTTCTTTCGGTTCATTTTCTCTGTCTTGTTCGATATAGGCCAGTTCGGCAGCGTTTACATGTGGATTCTGATGTGGTTTCTTATACATGAACAACCATAAGCCCATCCATACAAAACCTAAGGCGCCAATGACTACAAAAGCCATTTCCCATCCGTTACCGATGCCGATGTTTTGGAAGTAGCGTGCCAAGGGCGGAATGCTGACCGGTGCGGCCAATGCGCCGACCGTGGCGCCTGCATTAAAGATAGAAGTGGCAAAAGCACGGTCTTTCTTGGGAAAATACTCGGCTGTTACCTTAATGGCTGCGGGGAAGTTCCCGGCTTCACCAATTGCCAATACGATACGTGCAGCGATGAAGAAATACACGCTAGTGATGGCGATGGTAGAAGCTACAGCACCCGTAGCGGAAATCATTTCGGCGGCATCGTGGATGCCTACTACATGTTCCGTAGCCCAACCGCAGATGGCGTGGAGGCAGGCTCCAAGCGACCAAATACCGATGGCCCACAAATAGCCTTTCTTGGTTCCCATCCAGTCGACGAAGCGTCCGGCAAACAGATTGGCTATGGCATATACGAGTGAGAAAATGGCAGTGATGTCACCGTAATTGGAATCGGTCCAATGAAATTCGGGAGCGATGAAGTCTTTCCAGGTCAGTGACAATACCTGGCGATCGAGATAATTGACTGTTGTTGCGAAAAATAGCATGGCGCAAATCGTCCACCGGTAATTGGTCATCTTGCCCATGGTCTTTTGGATAGTTTGATTCATGATATTAATAATTATTTTTTGCAAAAGTAGTTTCTTCTGTTTCTCTTCTTGTGCAATTTTTGATAGAAATCAGGTATAAAATGAGAAAATGGGCATAGATTGATGCTATCTATACCCATTTCCTGAAGAGAAAGTTTTATTTCATGTCCAAGTACTTGATTTCGTCCTTGTCGCTATACTTCAGGTTCTCACCGGCCATACCCCAGATGAAGCTATAGTTGCTGGTACCTGCGGCAGCGTGGATGCTCCATTCGGGTGAAGTGATGGCTTGTTCGTTGTGCAACCATACCAAACGCTCTTCCTGCGGTTCTCCCATCAGGTGGCAGATAGCGTTACCTCCGGTTACGTTGAAGTAGAAGTAAGCTTCCATGCGGCGAGTGTGGGTATGTGCGGGCATCGTATTCCATACAGAACCCGGAGCCAGTTCGGTAAGACCCATTTGCAGTTGGTTCGTACCGCCACCTTCCACTCTTTCCAAAATGTCCTTTACGATAAGTTGGTTCACTACGCGGTCATTGCTTTCCTCCATCTTGCCATAATGGTCAGAAATAGCCAACGCATATTTCTTGGGGTTAGCCTTCTGCAGCTTGGCGTCAGTTGTAATCAACTGGGTAACGAAGTGCTTGTAAGCGGGAGCCGAATTGATGTAGAATTTAGCAGGTTTAGCCGGGTCGTTGCTCTTGAAAGTGACTTCCTTGTTGCCGCAACCAACGTAGAGGGCTTCTTTGTATTTCATTTCGTATTCCTTACCGTCTACGGTTACTACACCGTCACCACCGATATTAATGACACCCAGTTCGCGACGCTCCAGGAAATAAGTGATTTCCGGACCCAGTTCGTGGAACTTCTCCAGTTTCAGTACTTTGTTGACCGGCATAACACCGCCATAAATCAGACGGTCGTACAATGTATAAGTGATGTTGATTTCATCAGGAGCCATCACTTTGTCCATCATGAAGGCACTGCGCAAACGCTCGGTGTCATAATGTTTCACGTCCTGCGGATGGCAGGCTGTCTGTACTTTGTAATTCATTTGGGCACTGGCCGTAACAGCCGCTAAGCCCATCATCATTGCAATTGCTAATCTTTTCATTGTTCAGTGTATAAATTAATAAATAGATTCTTTCTTCGTTTCAAAATGTTATTTATTAGCAGCTTGTTTGGCTTCTCTTTCGCTACGGATGATGATGCGACGGTTGATAAGCATCATTCCGACGGTGATTATGGCAAGCACGGCAGCACCTACGTATGACAACTTGACACCCCGGTATATAAGCCATCCAAAGAAAGAGGATGCAAAATCGAGTGCACCGCCTGAGAATCCGTCGGGGATTTTTGCAGCCGGGTCATGAGTCTCTGCATATACATTGTTGGCGGCCAAAGTGAAGTCCGGAGCCATGTCCGTTACGAAATACAAGCCGACAATCAGTATAACCAAACCAATAATCAAAGTCTTTACAACGTTTCCTTTGGTGTAGGGCAATACCAAGGGGAAGAGGTAGAACATACCGGCCAATGAAGCCAACGGGAGGAACTGGTTGCCGGGCAGGAATACGGCAAGTGCCAGGATGACCGGAATCAGGATGACGGATGCTACCAATGTTGCAGGGTGACCAATCACCAAAGCGGGACTCATGCCAATGTGTACCTTCTTGCCGTTGAACTTGGTTCTCACCAGTTCGGAAGTCTTTTCCGATATAGGTTTCAATCCTTCGATGAAGAGGGAAGTGATGCGGGGGATAAGTTCCATTACGGCACCCATGGTGATGCCTAAGAAAAGTATCTTCTTGATGTCCAACTGAGCCGCCCATCCGATAAGCATACCTACGATGACACCTAATACCAAGGGGTCGCCTATCACGCCGAATTTCTTTTTCAACCCGTCTGCGTCAACATCCAATTTAGAGAAACCGGGTATTTTATCCAATGCCTTATTGATAAGGATGGCGAAAGGCGTCATGCTTTGGCAGAAAGGTTGGGGAATGGAAATACCGTCCAAGTCATAGTATTTTTGGAACTTGTCTGCCGTGAGGTCGGCGCATACCAGCGTGACGATGTAACAGACAATGGCGGCAAAGTAGCCCCATGCCAAGCTTCCGTCCATAACGAAGTAGGCGACAGCGCCGATAAAGGCGAAGTGCCAGTAGTTCCACAAGTCAATATTTACAGTCCGTGTGGTTTTGGTGATAAGCATTAATAGGTTAATACCCAGGCAAATCGGAATAATCAATGCGCCTACGGCTGTATTGTAAGCTACGGCGGCGGCGGCGGGCCAGCCCATGTCGAATACATTCAGTTGCAGGTCGTAGAGACTGGAAATGGCTTTCAGCGGGCTGTCGAAGTTTGTGGTCAGCAAGGCGGTGACTACACCTAAACCTACGAAGCCGACTCCCACGCAAAGACCGGATTTCAGGGCCTTTCCGAATTTCATTCCAATACACAAACCAATAATTGTAAAGATAATAGGCATCATTACCGATGCACCCAGGCTAATGATATAACCGAATACTTGTTCCATCCTTTTATAAGTTTAATATGGTTAAATTAATGTTTTTACAATGGTACACTTATGAATAACGGCGTCAAATTTAAAATCTTTTCTTCATTAATCAAATAAGAACGGCATAATTCTTAGAAAAATTGAGTTTTTTGTACTTTTGTGCTGGTTTGTTTGCACAGAATTGTTCGTTTTCGTACACGGAAATCAAAATATCCGAGAACTCTGTTGAAAAATGCACCTCGTTTTTCAGGGAATGAACTACCTTTGTTCTTAAGTAAGTTTGAAAGTGTAATCCTTTTTTTGTTATGATGATGAATGTTCGATTCATTTGTAAAATCTTTGTGGCATGGATGGCGAGCGTATGTTTCGTTTTGAGCATGTCGGCGCAAACTCAGTGGAAGCGGAATCTCGTTGTGGCGCGTGACGGGACGGGTGATTGTCGCACGTTGACTGAAGCTGTAGAGGCCATCCGTGCGTTTATGGATTATAAAGTGACGGTACACGTCAAGCCGGGAACCTATAAAGAAAAACTTGTTGTCCCTTCCTGGCTTCAAAACGTAGAGTTCGTGGGCGAGAATGCGGAGAATACCTTTATTACTTATGATGACCATGCCCGTATAAACAACATGGGCACTTTTCGTACCTATACGTTGAAAGTGGAGGGAAACGACATCACGTTTCGCAACCTGACTATCGAGAATAATGCGGAACCGTTAGGGCAAGCGGTCGCCTTGCATACTGAGGGAGACCGGCTAAGGTTTATCAACTGCCGTTTGCTGGGCAATCAGGATACCGTCTTTACAGGTGCCGCAGGAACATGTCTCTATTTCAAGGATTGCTATATCGAGGGTACTACCGATTTCATCTTTGGCCCTTCTACCGCTTTGTTTGAGAATTGCGTCTTGTATAGCAAGCGCGATTCCTACATCACGGCGGCTTCCACGCCGAGGGATGTGGAAGTAGGATATGTGTTCGTCGGTTGCAAACTCCGTGCCGCTCCCGGAGTGGATAATGTCTATTTGGGACGGCCTTGGCGTCCGTATGCCGCTACTGTTTTTATCCGTTGCGAGATGGGTAAACACATTTGTCCGGCAGGGTGGGACAACTGGCGCAATCCCGATAATGAAAAGACTGTCCGATATGGAGAATATGGCAACACGGGTGCGGGCGCGGCCATGCGAGATCGGGTGAAGTGGATAGAAACGTTGAGCCCAGCGAAAGCCGGACAGTTGTCTAATCCGGACTATATATATAAGATGTGTAAAGGGTGGAAGCTAAAAAATGAGCGTCAAGACAAAGTCGGGGAATAATCGGTAGTGTATCAGGAAACGCTGTCTTTCGAGTGTCCGGTGTTCAAGAGCTTGGAATACGCCGCTTTCTTCTATCTGGAAGGGAAGAACTTGCAGGTGTTCCCTAAAATCGACTTCTTCGGTGTTCAGGCACTTGAACATCGTTTCCTTGGCTGACCAATGGAGTAACAGCCCCCAAGTGTCCGTGCCCTGATAAGTTTCTGCATATTCGTCCGGACGCATAAACTTGGGGGCTATCTTGTGTACCCGTTCGCCATACCGTTCGATGTCTATACCCACTTCTTGGCCCGGTTGTCCCACTATGACCGCCGCATAACCTTGCGTGTGCGAGATGCTTAACGAGTAGGAACGGTCTGACAGGTAAGGCTTTCCGTCCGCCCGATACCGGATGATTTTTTCTTCGCCCAGCAGGGCATGCAACAATACACGTACAGCCAGCCATTCCAATCGGCGTCCGGAAGCCCTGAAGCGTTCCATGTCTTGGCGGTAAGTGTCGTTGTGAGGAAGCAGGGCGAGCAGTTGCTCGATGGTCTCATCTACTTTCCACACTGCCCATTGGCAATGAGCGTTTTCTTTATGTTGTTCTAGAAGTGCCACAAGAGTTAATTGGTTTTAGGCAGTACGGCCGGTGGCTGCTTGATGGTAAACTTCACTTTCAGGATGCGTCGGCTGTCCATCTCAAGCACCTCAAATTCATAATTCTTATAAGGCACCCGTTCGTGCAAGGAGGGAAATTCGCCTTTCAGCTCCAGTAACAGACCGGCCACTGTGTCCGCGTCTCCCGCTACTTCATCAAATTCCTCTTCTTCTATTTTAGTTACCTTATAGAAGTCCGTCAGCAGCGTCTTGGCCTCGAACACCCACGTGTTGTTGTTCAGCATGACGTAAGTCCGTTCTTCGTCGTCATACTCGTCATGTATTTCTCCTACGATTTCTTCGATGATGTCCTCCATGGTCACAATGCCCGATGTCCCGCCAAACTCGTCCACCACGATAGCGATGTGTATCTTGTTGGCTTGGAAGTCACGTAGCAGGTCGTCTATCATTTTGGTTTCCGGCACAAAGTAGGCGGGACGTATCAAGGATTGCCAGCGGAAGTTGTCTTCCTTGTTCAGGTAGGGCAGGAGGTCTTTGATGTACAGTACGCCTTTGATGTTGTCTCGCGTCTCGTCATACACCGGAATACGGGAATACGCGTTGTCGATGATGCACTTCAAAACTTCTTTGAACGGAGTATGCAGCTCCAAATCTACCACATCGAGGCGGGAAGTCATGATTTCCTTGGCTGTCTCACCGCCAAAGCGGATGATACCCTCCAGGATGTTGCTTTCTTCGGATATTTCCGTTTTATCCGTCAGGTCCAGTGCCTGCGACAAATCATCAACCGAAATGGCATGGTTTTTATGTCCGATGTATTTGTTGAGAAAAGAAGTAAAATGTATCAGCAGGGATTCTAAGGGATAGAATACGGAACGGCATACGATGATGCCCGGAGCCGCGAAGCGGCAAAAAGTCAATGCCCTCTGTGAAGAGTAAATTTTCGGCATGATTTCTCCAAACAACAGCAATAAGGATGTCAGGGACAATATTAATACCGTAAGGGCTGTCACCCAAGAATAGAAATGGAATACTTGCAGGAAGAAGTAACTTCCCAATATGATAATAGCTACATTTACAATGGTATTTGTAATGACTATGGTGGCAAACAACCGTTTGCGGTCTTCCAGCAATTTGCTGATTCTTTTATCCGAAGGATGTTCCCGTTCCGCAATGTCATCCAGGTCGGATGAAGACAAGGAAAAGAAAGCCGTTTCGGAAGCCGAAACAAAACCGGAAACCAGCAGGAGCAATCCCGCTAATACAATGGCTATTGTAGCCGATACTGAAGGGGCTTGCATGTACAAGCCATCAAAACATGCCGTCAACTGGCATAAATAAGCGTCTGGGTCCAAAGAATTTGTATTTAGTTACACATTAAAACGGCAAGTCTTCATTATCTGCCGTGTTCATATCTTGGGCAGGGGCTGCCTGCGTTTGTACGGGTTGTGGGGCGGCGGGGGCTGCACCTTTGGGGGTAAGCATCTCCATATTGTCTACAAATATCTCCGTAACATAGCGTTTGATGCCCGATTGGTCATCGTAGGAGCGGGTGCGGATTTTCCCTTCTACGTACAGTTTGTCACCTTTGTGGACGTATTTGTCCACTACTTCCGCCAATTTGTTACGGAAAATCAGGTTGTGCCATTCCGTGCGGTCGGGTATCTGCGTACCGTTTTGCAGCGTATATCCTTTTTCCGTGGTGGCAAGTGACGCTTGCGCCACGCAACTTCCGCTATCGTAGTATGTTACTTTGGGGTCTTGTCCCACATTTCCTATCAGAATGACTTTATTTACCGACATAATTATCTTCTATTTTATTTTGTGCCAAAATTAAATAGAATTGTGACATTCTGCAAATATAGATTGAAGTTTTTTTAAGATAGACGATTAAAATGCGGGTCTTGACAGGCTTGGAGGTAAGTCACATGATATGTTTTGCTTGTAAAAAGGCATATTTGCTATGAAATTGGGCAAAAGCAACAATCAGTTGGTAGAAATCGGAAGCATTTTGGATAGTGGAAGGGAATGCTGTGCGGATTTAGTCCTACATTTGCCTACAGCTTGAGATTTCGAACATTTAATAAAAAAGAATATTGTATGAGACCTTTAAAAAGTGTGGTATGCGCCGCATTATTGGCGGCGGCAGGTATGATGCAAGGTCGTTCCCAACCGGTGGAACAGTGACCGATGGAACGTATTGTACCTCTTGTAGGAAAACCGTTGACGGAGTTACAGCAGGATGAGTTCGTAAGAATACACCGTTGCCCCGCAAACATTACGGCATCGAAAGTCCGGTGTTCCACGACTGTGCCAAAGGGCTGGCCATCTCGGATTTGTTGGTTTATTGCGCGTGCCTAATGATCATTCATCTGCATCATTTTATCCCAAACGAATAACATGCTTTTGGTAATCTGATTACCATGCCTTGGTAATGAGATTACCAAAGGGTGGTAATGGCGTTACCAAGGAGTGGGACTGAGACTACCAAAGGGTGGTAATCTTATTGGGAATGTCCAATTGGGCATTTGCCCAATCAAGCCGATGAACAATAATTTGTATGAGATAGTAGATATACCACGAAAATAAATGTTGTTCTAAAATTATAATATTGTATGAGAAAAATTCTTTTGGTGATGGTCCTGTCAGTGAATATTGTTGTTGCCACGCAGGCCAACAATCCGTTGCGGGTGCAGCCTTATCTGCAAGAAACAGATATGGCTTATTTGAATCCTGCGCCGTTGTTGGTGCCGTATGGAGATAGGAAATTCGATTACGTGCAGTTTAATTTGGCGACTGGATGGCTCGTGCGGCAGGCGACCCATACGCTGCTTGGTGTAGCCGAACCGAATAGGGAACATGCGGCACGTGGAGAAGATTTTACCAACCCGTGGACGCTGACGGCTTCGTTTGGCCCCAGTAAGAAGAATCATATACTGACGTTGATTCAAGTGGGCGACAAGGAAATGAAAGTACTGGACGTGGCGCATGATGGAAACCGCATTCAGTGTGGTGATTGGGAGATAGAGGCGGAACTCAGTACCAAACGTCCCGCTCGCCTGTTCATCCACAACCGGGCGAATGGCGCCACTTCCTATTATGGGAAAGACCGGAAAGTTAATCTGAACGGAACCGATTATGAACTTCAAACAGGAGGTGCCTCCGTCTTTTATGACAAGATAGACGGGGAGTGGAAAACGGAAGAGATGACCGACATACAAGTACAGTCCATGGATACTTGGCATGCGGAGGCTGTCACAGATAACTGACTTCCCAAGGAAGCAGCTATATTACTATGGAAGAATATAGTCCTGGCATAAGCTGTCGGGCAATAAAAAAGAGTCGTATCATTACTCAATATAGAGTTTGATACGACTCTTTATATTTCAGCTGCGATTTATTTACTCTTCGCAAATGATCTCAAATTCATCTACAATCAACGTGCTTCCACCTGCACCCTTGAATGTATCACCGTCTTTGCTTGAAGAGCAAACAATGGCAAATTTATATTCGCCTTCAGGATCATATCCGTTTATAGTAAACTCTTCATCGAAGGTAACATATTCTTCCGTATTCTCTGTAATGATGGAAGCGAATGCCACGATGTTTTCAGAAGTGTTTATGTCATGTCCGGTCAATATAACTTCATTGCCATTGGCATCTTTCGCTTTGTAAAGGACTGCTACGATAGAACCTTTGTCTACATCTTCTGTCTCGAATACATTATTATAGTCTGATGCGTCCAAGTATGTTTCACCTGCTGTGTACTTATACATACCTTTGAAGCGTACGGGTTGACCTTTCAGACCAAGCGAGTTTGCTGATACTCCGAACTTGGTGCAAGACAATCTGTCTCCTAAAAAAGCGGGCGTAAAATCAAATTCACCTATGAAAATTGAACCGGCTGTGATTTTAGGTAATAATGAATTGGGGGTTCCCGCATATTCAAAAGTAATCATCTTGGCAGCAAAAGTACCGTCTTCATTGACTTCTTTCTTTAATAAAGTTCCACCCAAAAGTCCTGCACCAGCTGCGCTCGAATCCCATAAATCTTCGGGAAGTAATGTGTCGTTATTGCTGCCATCTGTCCAATCTTCAAAAGAATATTTCAAAATGCTTTGGGAAGCGGCTACCGACACAGTATAGCTCTTCGTAGTAGCATAATCCTCAGAAACAACCGTGTAAGTTACAGTCTTGCCGTTAGAGAAGTCTTGAGCTACACCGCTGGCGGGAGTTACAGTAGCTCCTTCAGAAATAGTGATGGTCGGAACCAATGCTGTAATGTCGGCACCTTCCATCACTTTAAAGGTGATGTTAGTTCCATTGATAACAGGCTGCTCAACAACGGCCTCGCTATCAAACGTGAAAGCTGTGATGTCAGCTCCTGTACCTTCCGTGCCGCTCAGCTTTGTACCCGTATAAGTTACGACAACGGTTTGTTCGATTGTTCCTAACATGGCATCAATATCCATCGTGATAGAAACGTTGCCGTTTCCGATGGTACCTGTCGCATTTACAGATGCTGTCAGACCAGTGATATTCAACTCTGTAGTTCCTGTGAAGTCATAAGAAGTCCCGTTTTGAGTCATCGGGCAGTTTTCCAAAGAAACGTCACCGACTTGTATGCCAGAGAAGCTGAAGTTAGTCAATGACAAATTAATAGATGTGGCATTGGCACCTGAAACCGTGATGCGTTGGGGCATACCTTGGGCAACAGCCTGGCCATTGATGGATACGCCTAATGTACCTTTGTAATTACCGGCAATTTCCTCATTAATCACCGTCGTGTAGTCGGGATCATCATCGCTACAAGCCGTGAACAAACTCATTGAACAAATCAATGCGAATAAAAAAAACAGATTCTTTTTCATATACATATTAATAATTAAAAAATAGTATCGCTCTCGTACAATAACCTTCTTAAAGGCTCTTTTGCATAATTTGAGCGTGCAAAGGAACACGTTTTTGAAAAGGTGTACAAGGTCTAATCTATATTTTGATGTCCCTTTTTTAAGATATTAGGCTCCAGATAGGGGCCAATAGGCTTTATGGTGTATCTAAATTGCATATTGTGGAACTATTATAGCCTATTCTTCTGGATTTATTTCACGTTATACACTTCCTTGTAAATCCGTCCTTTCACGTATTCATAATCCTTTTCGCTGTTCAGCTCTCCATGCACCATCAGCCGCATCGGCAGGAATTCGTCGCCGGGACGATAGGGCGGTTGGCGGTAATCGTTGGGCCACAGGACAAAGCCGTTGCGCTCATAGAAGCCGATGCGCCGACGTGCCATTTCATCTTCCGGCATTTCTACTTCCAACACAATGGGGCGGGGTAGGGAGTCGCATAACAGGTTTAGGACTTGCTTGCCATACCCTCCGTTGCGCAAAGTAGGGTCGATGGCAAAATGTTCGGCGTAATAGAATGTGTCGAAATCCCAGTAGGTAAAGAAGCCTATCGGGCGATTTTCCTCCATAATAATATTATTGTAGAAATGCACTTTGGTATCGGTGTACAGGCGCAGTTCGTCTAAGTCTCTGTATTCAGCCGTTGGAAACGCCTGCTTCATCAGGTTTTCCATAAATTGGTAAAGGGCCGTATCGGCCGTCGTGATTCGTTGTAGTTCCAGCATATAATATTTTTGTTAAATGATAATTTAGCGGGGTATTTTTATGAACACAGAGACACGGAGACACAGAGTTTTTATTTAATGGTATCTGTCATGTCGAGCTTGTCGAGACATCTCACGTAGTGCTGAGAGAGTATTATGTGAGACCCCTCGACTACGCTCGGGGTGACAGGAACACAGAGAAAAAACTAAAATCTCTGTGTCTCCGTGTCTCTGTGTTCAACAAATAAATTCCCATT
>CASGED010000008.1 GCA_949300425.1 uncultured Bacteroides sp. | reverse complement strand
TTTGAAGAAATCGAGAGTTTGATGTAATAGTTTTGATTTTTACTTCATAACATTTTTGGTTTTATGTGAATAATTGGGGCGCCCCTAAGAAGTGATTTCTTGGGGGCGTTTTTTTATCGTAAAAACAGAAGCCAAAAGTTTGCTTTTATCTGTTTTTTTGCTTAAGTTTATCCCCGAATAATAGCAAAATAACAGATTACTAACCATTAAATAGATGAATATGAGGACTATAACATTCAATGAACTACGTAAAATCAAAGATTCTTTGCCCACGGGGAGCATGCATCGGATAGCCGACGAGTTGGGCCTGAGCGTAGATACCGTCCGCAACTTCTTCGGAGGACATAATTTTAAGGATGGCGAAAGCGTGGGCATCCACTTGGAGCCGGGACCCGATGGCGGACTGGTGATGCTGGATGACACGACGGTGCTCGACAGAGCCTTGCAGATATTGGACGAAGTAGCCAACAAGAACAAAGATTAAAGCCGGACTTTTTATCAATACATGGGATTGCATCGATGATTATTCGTTATTCGATACAATCCCATATTTTTATAGGGCCGAAAAAAAATAATCACGATTATGTTTAGTATTAGAGAATGGAAATCATTCCCCGCTGCTCTCCATCGCATTCACCCCCTTTTTTTATTAATGAATACCCGCAAAATGCCAAAAAATAAAGGGAGAAAAAGTATCGGCTTCTTACTCCCTTTAACTCTATGAAATAACTCCTTATTAATTTCTTATTGGTAAAATGCGAGCATTCATATTCTATTAAATGTCTTTCTAAATCACCTCGATATCCGAAGCCGACACCCAACCGACTTTTCCATCCTCCAAACTGATTTCCTTCCACTCGCGCATGGTGTTGTCCTTTATCTCCACCTTGCGCCCTTCGTGCAACACGAACAGGCTCGTTCCGCTTTCGCTGGGCGTGCTCCGTACGGTGACGCTCGGCGCCAGGATTATGGCCTTATCCCGTTGCGTCAGTTCGCTTTTTTGCTGGGCGGCAAATACATTGCACAGGACGGTAAACGCGAGGCATACAAGGCCGCAGATGAAGCCTGTCTTCTTCAATCGCATCTTCTTAGAAAAGAAAAACAAGGCCGACGAAGCTAGCAAAAGCAGGAAAAAGACGATGCCATACTTGGCCCACGCATCCACACTCAGGCAATTAATCAAAGATTTTGTCCATGTCACGAAGAATATCTCCGGTATGGGTGTCACCTTGTCTATCGTTTTGGCTTGCGCTACTTCCAGGTTCGCGCGGATGTCCGTATTTCCCGGGGAAAGCAGTAAGGCGCGCTCGTAATTCAGGATGGCGCGGGCTATGTCCCCACTCTTATAATAGCTGTTTCCCAGGTTGTAATAGATTTCCGGGGCTTCTCCGTTCTGCAACAAGGCCTCGTAGATTTGGATGGCCGCGGCAAAATCATTGCGCATGTAGGCACTGTCCCCTTCCGCCTTGGTCACGTTACTCATCTGCTTGGAGGCCGAGAATTCGGCGCGCGTATGGGCTATGCTGTCCGCTCCTCCCGCCATGTTTCGCTGGGTATCTCCTTGCCCGTATGTGAGGAAGGAAATCATCAGAGCAAGCGCGAAAAATACAATCTTTTTCATTCTATCTATCTCTTTTTTAATGCTTTATAGAATTTTCCATTTTACTAATCACTTCGAACGAGGCTTTATATACCTGGTCCATCGCTTGGTTGGGGTCACCCGGGGAAAAACGGGCGAACTCGCATTGGTTCAACGCGTCGAGGAACTCTTTTATCAACTCGGCTTGCACGCCTACCTTCTGCAATTCCTCCTCGATATTGTCCTTGGACAAGCGCGATACGGGGATGTTCAGCTTATCGCTGATATAGCCCCACAAGGCTTTCAGCACTTCGTCATAGAAGGTGTCTTTCTGATTGGAAGCCAATAGTTTGCCCGCCAGTTTCATGCGTTTCACGGCCACTTTGTTCGCTTTCTTGGTGCGCACCCTGGCCACGTTAGCGTTGGCTGCTATCTGCTTACGGTAGACGGTGAAGAACACAATGAACAGGATGCCCGGTATCAGGTAGAACAACCAATAGCCCATGGAGCCGAAGAAGAACACACCCTTGGGCGAAAGCGTCACTTCGTTTTGTTTGATGAAGCGGATGTCCTCGTTCAAGATTTTCAAGTCCTCCTTGTTGGTGAAGTTGGCGATGGTTTGCGTAGCGTCTCCCTCGCCTTTCTCTACCTGTACGACGTATTCTTCCGTGCTCAGCGTCTTGTAGGACTGCGTTTTAATGTCGAAATAGCTGAATTGAACGGGCGGAATCTTATACGTGCCCGCATTGCGAGGAATGGCCAGATATTCTATCACCTTATTGCCCGACAAGCCCGAACTGGTCAGGCGGAACTGGTTGTCCACCTTGGGGTCATAGACTTCGAAGTCCTCGGGGAATTTGATTTCAGGCTCGGAAACCAGTTTTAAATTTCCGGTGCCGGAGATGACCACTTTTACGGTGATGGCGTCATTCGTCTTGACCTGCGTGCTATTGATGGACGAGGAAATGTTGAACGTTCCCACTCCCCCGCTGAATCCGGCCGGTTTGCCCGAAGGCAATGCTTTCACGTCAATGGTCAGCTTGGGTGTATTCAGCACTTTCTTCACCTGGAAGCTATTGGCGCCTCCGTTGAAGAAGGCTTCGAAGGGGTCGTCCACTTCCTGAACGACATTGACCGAGGCGTCAAAGCGTGCCGGGTCTATGGTCAGCTTCCCGGCTTGTTGGGGGAAGAGAACGAACTGGCGGAAGATGGTGGAGTGATAATTGCGCCCCTTGTAGTGCTCCAGCCCCCATCGGCGGTTTGTGGGAAGTTCTACTTCCTGCGAATGGAAACCTTTGAAATCGGGCAACTTGACGTTGTCGAATCCACGCAAATCCACCACGGTGTAAATCTTGTAGGTCAGAAGAAACGCCTCTTGCTCGTACACGTTGGTCTTGCTCAGTGTAGAGGTGATGAACAAGTCGCTATTCGATATGGAGGTGCCCGACCTTCCCGGAACATTGCCTTGGCCTCCTCCAGAGTTTGTGCTCGTCTTGTCTTCGGGGAGCACTTTTATCTTCACCGAGTTGGAAATCATCTGATTCCCTTTAGCCGATAATGTGGCGCCGGGTATGGTGTACTCGCCTTCTTTCGTGGCCATTAGAATGTAGGTAAACGTGATGGACTCCGACCTGTTTCCGTTGATGATGTTCACACTGGTGGAGCGGCTTGGCCCCATTAGCACGTCGAATCCCTGAATGGAAGGCGCACGGAAGTCCTTGACATTCCGTGTGTTTACGATGTAAGACAATCTGAACTGGTCGCCTACGGCCACGGCATCGGGCGCCGAAGTCGTAAAGGTCACTTCGTCATCGGCCCAAACGTTCAGCATCGTGGCAAATAGCGCCATCCATAAGAAAACAATTTTCCTCATATATTTTTACTTCATTATTATTATCGTGTTTACCAATCTTTCTCCAACCGACCTCCTTGGATGATCTGTTGTTGCTTTTTCACTTTGTCCTGTACGTCTTTTTCGTCCTGCATCACCGAGTTCAGCAATTGCTCCGCGTTTTCCTTGGACATTTGATTCTTATCCTGTTGTTGGTTTTGCGGGGGTTGTTGTTGCTGGTCTTGGTTTTGGTCTTGTTGTTGGTCTTTCTTTTGCTCCTCTTGTTTTTGTTCCTGGTTCTGGTTTTGTTGTTGGTCTTGGTTTTGCTGGTTTTGTTGTTGGTCCTTCAGCATCTTCTGTGCCAAAGCCAGGTTATAACGCGTCTCGTCATCTTTGGGGTTGTTGCGCAAAGATTCCTTGTAGGCTTCCACGGCCTTGGCGTAATCCTTTTGCGATTGAAAGATGACGCCCATGTTGTGGAATATCTGCGCCAGGTTATTCTTGTCCTTCTCCACCCGGCTGGCGGCCACGTATTGCTCCATGGCTTCCTGCACCTTGTTTTGTTGCAGGAGGGTGTTGCCCAGGTTGAACATGGACACGGTAGATTGGGGATTCACTTCCAACGCCTTACGGTAGTTCACCTCCGCGTCCACGTACACGCTATCTTTATACAAGCGGTTTCCTTTGCGTATCAGGCCGCGCTCCTCTTTCTGGGCGTAGACGGAAGTCACAAGCCCCAGGAGCAGGAATATGCCTATGTATCTTTTATACCACATCATTGCCTGTTCTGTTATTAGCATTTTTGTTCGAAAATAAATGGAAATTACGGAAGAGCGGATTCTTTCGCTCCAGTATCAGCATCTCGGCCAGCAGAAGGATGAGGATAATCCACGTCACGGCTTGGAATTGCTCGTTGAACTCGGTGTAGACCTGTGTCTCCACGTCGGCCTTGGCCATTTTGTCTATCTCTTTCGTGATGGCCCGCTGGGCATTGTTCGAGTTGTCCACGCGTACATAGATGCCGTTTCCGGTCTTGGCCACTTCCTGGCACATCTGTTCGTTCAGGCGAGTGACGATGACATTTCCGTCCCTGTCCTTGCGATAATCGTTGGTGCCCTCCACGGGGATGGGAGCGCCGTCGGGCATGCCCACGCCCAACACGTTCACCTGGATGCCTTTCTCGGAGGCGTTTTTTGCGGCCTCTATGGCTCCGCCTTCGTGGTTTTCGCCATCGGTTATGAGGATGATGGTACGTCCCACGCCTTCTTGCGGGGTAAAGCTACGGATGCCCAGGTTGAGGGCGGCTCCGATGGCCGTGCCTTGCTTGGAGATGAGGGAGGGGTCGATGGTTTCCAAAAACATCTTGGCGGAGATGTAATCGCTTGTGATGGGGAGCTGGGTGAAGGCGTCGCCCGCAAAGACTATCATGCCCACCTTGTCGTTCTCCATCCGGTCCACCAATTGGGCCACCAGCCTTTTGGCCTTTTCCAAGCGGCTGGGCTTCACGTCCTCGGCCAGCATGGAGTTCGATATGTCCAGCGCGATGATGACTTCTACGCCCTGGCGTTTCACGGTCTCCAGCTTGGATCCGAATTGGGGACGGGCCAAAAGGACGGAGAAAAGCCCTATGGCCGCCCACACGAGCCAAAACTTCACGTCGGGTCGATACTTGGAGACGTCCGGCATCAATTGGGCCATCAGTTCGGGGTCGCCAAACCTTCGGATGGCCTTGCGCCTGCGGTAGTTGGAATACAAATAGAATGCGGCCAACACCGGGAGCAATATCAATAGGTATAAATAGGCAGGTTCTTCAAATCGAAACATATTTCATTCTTCCTTAATTCTTCAATCTTCATTTCTTAGGGTATTTTCTTCAACACCGAGTTGCGTAGCAGGACTTCGAGCAACACGCAGAGGAAAGCCGCCAGCGCAAACCATCGGTACTCCTCCTCGCGCTTGCTGAACTCTTTCACGCTCAGCTTGGTTTTCTCCAGCTTGTCTATCTCCTCGTACACTTCTTTTAACTTTGAGTTGCTCGTGGCGCGGAAGTAATTGCCTTCCGTGATGCCGGCTATCTGGGTCAGTGTCTTTTCGTCTATCTCCACGGGGATGTTGACATATTGCACGGTGCCGCCCACGGGGTATGGATAGGGAGCCGTTCCGTTGGTGCCCACGCCGATGGTATAGACGCGGATGCCGAAGCTCTTGGCTATCTCGGCCGCGGTGAGGGGGGATATATCGCCCCGGTTGTTCGTGCCGTCGGTTAGCAAAATGATGACTTTGGACTTCGCCTTGCTATCCTTCAGACGGGTCACGGCGTTGGCTATGCCCATGCCCACGGCCGTACCGTCCTCTATGAGGCCGCATTTTATTTCCTTGATGAGGTTCAGCAGCACGGCATGATCCACGGTCAGGGGGCATTGCGTGAAGCTCTCGCCCGCAAAGAGGGTGATGCCGATGTTGTCGTTGGGGCGCCCTGCCACAAACTGGGAGGCCACTTCCTTGGCAGCTTCCAAGCGGTTTGGCTTCAAGTCCTCGGCCAGCATACTGGTGGACACGTCAATGGCCATCATGATGTCGATGCCTTCTATCTCGCTATTTTGCCAACTGTCCGTGGTTTGCGGGCGTGCCAGCACCAAGATGATTAGCACCAGGGCGATGACGCGCAACGCGAAGGGCACGTGCAGCAAATAATTCTTGTAGCTGCGTGGCGTGTGGGCATAGACGCGGGCGTCGGAAATTTGGAGCGTGGCTTCGGTCTTCCGGCGCTTCATGACATACCACACGACGTAGGGTATCAGCAGCAGGAGTAAAAACAGATATTCAATATTCGCAAAAACCATTGTCTTTCCTCCTTCTTTTTAAGCAAAATAGTTATACAATTCCTTACAGATATACACCAACGCCCAGATGAACATGCCCGCCATGAGCACGGCACCGGCACCCAAGAGCAACTTGGTCTGCAAAGAACGTTTCTCCACCACGGTTATCTCCGTGGGTTGGGGCTTGGCGCCGGGGGCTTCCTGCTCCTTGGTGTCGTTGATGAAGTCGATGGCGTTCAAAAGATTGGCATCGTTCTCGTTCATCAAGGGATTGTGCTTGGCGAATTTCACGAGGTCGGCCGTCTGGAAAAGCTCGCGCAAGTCGGCGATGGCTTGCTTGTCGTTGGTTTCCAGCAGCTTTTCGATGATTTCGCCCGAGGTCATTTCCAGCGCGTTGAAGTGGAAACGCTCCTTGATGTAAGTACGAAGAGTATCAGTCAGCTCGGTGTAGTATTCTTTCGGCTGGCCTTTTTGCCAAACTTTTTCTTGCTTGATGCGCTCTATCTCCTGCATGGCCACTTGGTGCGGGGGCAACTTGGGTTCTACCTTCACCTTACGGATGATGGGCTTGTTATCGCGCAGGCGTTTCACGAAATAGATGCCCAACAGGAGGAAAGGCGTCAGGAGTAATACGCACGCGATGAACATATACCAGTCCTCCCAGGCGAAAGGCGGATCCATTACCGTCTTGGGCGGGAAGAAACTTTCGGGATTTTCGGGGTCGAGGGGCACTTGGGGCGAATACACCTTCAGGGCCAACGCTTTCGAGCGGTAGGGTTGCCCGTCTACGATGACCTCCAACGGGGGCAGGTAATAGAGGGCGGAGTCGAATGACGTGATGGTGTACTCCTGGGTGATGAGCGCGCGCCGCCCGTCGTTCAGCAACTGGGTGTCGGGCTTGGCCACATCAAGCACCTCTACGCCCCGCACTAACGTATCGGCAATGACGGGGAATACGGCGCGCTTGTCGGCGTCGAGAGACACCTCCAATTTGACGTGCGCCTGCTCTCCGATGAGTATTTGCAGGGAGTCGATGCTGGCATCCACGGTGACGCTCTGCGCCCTCGCCTGACCCATGCACGCCGCTCCAAGCAATATCAGTAATGCATATTTTTTCATCTTAGTTTCTTTTCGCAAACAAATTCATTAACGCCTTGACATAATCCTGGTCGGTGCGCACCGACACGTTGTCCACATTGCTCTTGGTGAACGTCTCGCCCAGCGCGGCCTGCCGATTCACCCACCACTCGTGGTGTGCGCGACGCACGGCGCGCGAGGACGTGTCAATCCATTGCTCGTGACCCGTCTCGGCATCCTTTATCTTCATCAGGCCGACGGGCGGAAGCTCCTCGGCGCGTCGGTCGTACACTTGTATGGCCACCAGGTCGTGCTTGCGGTTGGCTATGGTCATGGCGTTCCGGAAGTCGCCCTGGTCGATGAAGTCCGAGAGAATAAAAGCCGTGCAGCGGCGTTTCATCACGTTGGTCAGATACTCCAGCCCAAGGCGCACGTCTGTCCGGCGGCTTTGGGCGTGGAAGTCCAGCAACTCGCGGATGATGTAGAGGATGTGCTTGCGTCCCTTCTTGGGCGGGATAAATTTCTCTATTCGGTCGGAGAAGAAGATGACGCCTATCTTATCATTATTCTGTATGGCGGAGAAGGCAAGCGTGGCGGCAATCTCCGTCACCATGTCCTTCTTCATCTGGCGCACCGTGCCGAACTCTAAACTACCCGAGACATCAACGAGCAACATCACGGTCAGCTCGCGCTCTTCCTCGAACACCTTCACGTAGGGCTTGTTGAAGCGGGCGGTCACGTTCCAGTCTATGTCGCGTATATCATCGCCAAACTGATATTCGCGCACCTCGGAGAAAGCCATCCCCCTGCCCTTGAAGGCCGAATGATACTGGCCCGCAAAGATGTTGTTGGACAATCCGCGCGTCTTGATTTCAATCTGGCGAACTTTCTTTAATATATCTGTTGTCTCCATGTGGGATGTAAAATGTTCCCCCTATCAGGGCACTTCCACTTTGTTAAGTATTCTGCTTACAATCTCGTCCGAAGTCAGGTTGTCGGCCTCGGCTTCGTAAGTCAGCCCGATGCGGTGGCGCAGCACGTCGTGGGCCACGGCACGTACGTCTTCGGGAATGACGTAACCGCGGCGCTTGATGAAGGCGTAGCTTCTTGCGGCCAAGGCGAGGTTGATAGACGCACGGGGCGAACCGCCGAAGCCTATCATGTCCTTCAGTTCCTTCAGACCGTACTTCTCGGGATAACGCGTGGCGAAAACGATGTCCACGATATATTTCTCGATTTTCTCGTCCAGGTATACCTGGCGAACCACCTTGCGCGCCTCAATCACCTCCTCGGCTTTCAGGATGGGGCGCACGTTTACCTTGTCGCCCGAGATGTTCTGGCGGATGATGAGCTTCTCTTCCTCCAGCTTCGGATAGTCTATCACCACCTTCAGCATGAAACGGTCCACCTGGGCTTCGGGCAGAGGGTACGTACCTTCCTGCTCAATAGGGTTCTGCGTGGCCAGCACGAGGAACGGTTCGGGCAGGCGGAAGGTCTCGCTTCCGATGGTCACCTGGCGTTCCTGCATGGCCTCCAGCAGGGCGCTCTGCACCTTGGCCGGGGCACGGTTTATTTCATCGGCCAGCACGAAGTTGGCAAACACGGGTCCCTTCTTCACCTGGAAGCTCTC
This sequence comes from uncultured Bacteroides sp., assembly GCA_949300425.1. GTDB lineage: Bacteria > Bacteroidota > Bacteroidia > Bacteroidales > Bacteroidaceae > Bacteroides. The sequence continues at coordinate 14,990 of CASGED010000008.1, read as the reverse complement.
GTCCTTCTGGCTATACACCATCGTACCGATGACGTCAGCCGGGAGCAAGTCGGGCGTAAACTGTATGCGGCTATACTTGGCGTCGATGAGCGATGCCAGCGTCTTTATCGCAAGAGTTTTGGCCAGTCCCGGCACACCTTCCAACAGGACGTGCCCGTCGGACAACAAGCCTATCAACAGAGATTCCACCAAATGTTTCTGACCCACAATCACCTGGTCCATGCCCGTAGTGAGGTTGGTTATGAAAGCGCTTTGTCTTTCGATCCGCTCGTTCAGTTCGCGGATATCAATCGTTTCAGCCATAAAATCTATATGTTTTTAGTTTCTACTTATCGTCTTTGCGGACCGTGTTTCGCGGCCCTCTTCGCTTATGCGCCCCAAAAGTACAGTAAATCGGTTAAATCTGCCACCTAAATTTTATTAAAAATGAAAGGGAAAATATAATATGAAACTTTTTTTGGCTATCCTTGAAGAAGTGCTTACCTTTGCGAAAACAAAACGAAGCCTACGCTTTGCGATAACCTTATAAACTGAAAGAACTTATGCGCATAGACATCATAACCGTACTGCCCGAGATGATAGAGGGCTTCTTCAACTGCTCCATCATGAAGCGGGCGCAGACTAAAGGCCTTGCCGAGATATACATACACAACCTACGGGATTACACGCTGGACAAATGGCGCCGCGTGGACGATTACCCCTTCGGGGGCTTCGCGGGCATGGTGATGAAGATTGAGCCCATCGAGCGGTGCATCGAGAGCCTGAAGGCCGAGCGGATGTATGATGAAGTCATCTTCACCACGCCCGACGGGGAGCAGTTCAACCAGCCCATGGCCAACACCCTGTCACTCTGCGAGAACCTCATCATCCTGTGCGGGCACTTCAAGGGCATCGACTACCGCATCCGCGAGCATCTCATCACGAAGGAAGTGAGCATAGGCGACTACGTGCTGACGGGTGGCGAACTGGCCGCGGCGGTGATGGCGGACGCCATCGTGCGCATCATCCCCGGCGTCATCTCCGACGAGCAATCGGCCCTGTCCGACTCCTTTCAGGACAATCTGCTTGCGGCTCCCGTCTACACCCGTCCGGCCGACTACAAGGGCTGGCGCGTGCCCGACGTCCTCCTCTCCGGCCACGAGGCAAAAATCAAGGAGTGGGAGCTGCAACAGTCGCTGGAGCGCACCCGGCGGCTCCGGCCGGACTTGCTGGGGGAAGAATGAAGGTTATTTTTCATCCGCAGATTGCGCAGATAACACAGATTTTATTTTTATTCAAACACGGAACTTTATTTAAAAATCTGCGTAATCCGTGTCATCTGCGGATGAAAAATCATACTTCCAATGCCCCCACAATCTCGCTTACGGACTTGAAGCCGTGGCGGTCGAGGTAGTCGTTGATGCCCTCGGCCACGCGAACCGTCACGCAGGGGTCGATGAAGTTGGCCGTGCCAATCTGGATGGCCGACGCGCCCGCCAGGAGAAACTCTACGGCATCACGCGCGTTCATGATGCCCCCAAGGCCGATGACGGGAATCTGCACCGCACGCGACACTTGCCACACCATGCGCAGGGCAATGGGCTTCACGGCGGCTCCCGACATTCCTCCGGTGATGGTGGAGAGCAAGGGGCGCCGCCGCTCGGCGTCGATGGCCATGCCCAGCAGGGTGTTGATGAGCGATACGCTGTCCGCGCCTCCCGCCTCGGCCGCACGGGCTATCTCGGTGATGTCCGTCACGTTGGGCGAGAGCTTCACGATGAGCGTCTTGTGGTAGACCTTGCGCACGGCGCTGACCACTTCCTCCGCGCCTCGGGCGGTTACGCCAAAGGCCATGCCTCCCTGTTTCACGTTGGGGCACGAAATGTTCAGCTCGATGGCAGGAATCTTGTCAAGTCCGTCGATGATGGAGGCCGTCTCGGCATAGTCTTCAATGGCGGAACCGGACACGTTCACTATCATGTTGGTGCCGATGTCCTTGATGCGGGGATAGATGTGCTCCACGAAGTAATGCACCCCCTTGTTTTGCAGCCCTACGGCGTTCAGCATGCCCTGTGGGGTCTCCGCCATGCGCGGATAAGGATTCCCTTCACGCGGGTGAAGCGTGGTGCCTTTCACGATGACGCCGCCTATTCGCCCCAAATCCACAAAATCAGCATACTCTTCGCCATAACCAAATGTCCCGGATGCGGTCATCACGGGGTTCTTCATTTGTAGTTCGCCTATCTTTACACTTAAATCTGCCATAATAACTTATCTATGTTAAATACCGGACCTTCTTTGCATACACACACATGTCCTTCCTTGGTGTTCTCCACGCAACAGAGGCATGCGCCTACGCCACACGCCATGGTGTTTTCCAGCGACACTTCGCACGCGATGCCTTGTGTCTTGGCATAACGCGCCACGGCCATCATCATCGGCTTGGGACCACAGGTATAGATGTGGTCAAAGCGCGCTTGGTTCAGCAGGGAATGCTGGGTGACGTAGCCTTTCTCGCCCCGGCTCCCGTCTTCGGTGGTCGTGTAAACATCTCCAAACTTCGAAAACAAATCAAGTTGTAATAAATCTTTATCACTCCGGGCACCTAAGAGGAACGTAGGCCTGCATCCCCTCAACGCCAGTTGCTCACCCAGATAGAGCATCGGGGCCGTGCCCACTCCGCCACCTACCAGGAGCAATTTGCCGGACGTATCTTCGGGCATGGTGAATCCGTTCCCCAGGGGGAGAACGACATTGATGATGTCACCTTTTTTTGCTTCGCCCAAGTGTCGCGTCCCGTCGCCCACCAGCTGGATGAGGAACCACACTTCATTGCTTGTTTTGTCCACATAATTGATGGAGATAGGACGCCGCAGGAAGGTGGTGGGCGAGCCATCCACGCGAATCTCGGCAAATTGTCCCGGACGCATCTCCGGAAGTGTCTGGCCGGAAGTCAGCTTCAGCAACACGTAGTGTTCGTGCAGGCGCATGTTTTCCGTCACGACCAGATCTAAAACATATTTCTTCATTCGGTCTTATAATAATAAAATGATAATTTAAATCCCATTACCGGACAAATATACGCCAAAAAACATAAAAGTCCGTCCTTTCTTGCGCCCTATTTTTCAGGTTTAAAGGTTTCGTAGGTATTGTCATCGAAGAAAATGCGTATTTCGGTAATCTTCCGGGGAGGGCGTTCTTTGTAGATAATCTCCTGGCGGACAGATCCTTTTAGTTGGTCGGGGGCGTTTTCTGACGGCATTTCCTTGCGATTTTTCGCTTCATCCGCCCCGTGTCCGGCATTTATCGCGTTCTCGGCGAATAGCGGATAGCCGGAATCCTCCGGCTGGCCGGATTGCGGGGCGTCTGGCGAACCGTCATTATACATGTCGCCTTCGCCCGCGAGAAGCCATTCCAGATTAACGGTGGGGTATCGCTTGTGGAAGCGCAGGATGACATCCATGCTGGGGTTGGTGCCACGCGAGCCGAAGATGTTGGAGATGGTGGATTGGACTACGCCGATTTCTTTGGCAAATTCGCCATTGTTCAGCCCTTTATCGTCCATTATCAGTTTTAAACGGTCTTTTATGTCCATGCTCATGGGTATATTGTAAGTATGTTCTTTCCTTTTTTGCGTTTACAAAGGTAAACATCGGAATTTACAAAAGCAAATTTATTCCTGTAATTTTTAAATATCACTCGTGTAAATATGTATTGCAAATGTGAATCAATGGTTTCTTTACGAATGAAAAAAGAAACGTAAACGCTTGAATATTAAGTTTAACAAATAAATATAACATACTGATTATTTGACGTATAACATAGCCGTATATGAGATAATGGCACATGTTTCACAAATGAAAACGTTCTTTCTCCGGTTAATCAAACAAAAAAATCAGTCATTTCATATAATTTCCTGATAAATGTAGAGTTACGAATGAATATTGTGTTTCTAAAAAAGCATGGCGATACAAGTGTGATTTTGCCTTTACAAGAATAAAGCAAAGCTCCCCTACCCTGTTTTTCAGATGTGATAATTACGTATGTGATTTCACGAAGCGTTCTCAGGCTTGAAAAAAGTTCAAAACATTACATGTGTAATGCTTTACGGTCGTAAAACGGGAATGAAATAAGAGAAAGGTGTGTGATTTAATGCAGAATCTTAAAGACCAGCTCGCGCAGAATGTCCCCGTTGCCGATGGAGGAGTTTCCCACTCCCTTCGACATGGCATCGGCCTGGCGTATATCGCCTATTATCTGCATGGTCTTCACCCCGCCATACCTGCGCATGGCGGCCAGATACTCGCGCGCTTGCCAGGGGGACTTTAGCCCTAAATAGGAAGCTATGCCCTGCTCCGATTTCTCGGGTGCATAGTAGGCCACCATCAGGTTGGAGAAGAAGCCGAAAAGCAGGGAGAGGGTCACCTGTATGGGATTGTTCTTCGGATTATCTTCAAAATATTTTATGATTCGGTTGGCTTTGAGCACGTCCTTCTCCACGAGGGCGGCGCGAAGCTCGAAGTTGTTGTAATCTTTGCTTACGCCGATGTTTTGCTCTATCTGTTCGGGCGTCACCCGTGTCTGGCCTTTCGGCATCGTTATCATTAGTTTCTCCAGCTCTCCGGCCATGCGGCTAAGGTCGGTTCCTACGAACTCCGCCATCATGGAGGTGGCTTTGGGGTCGATGTCAAATCCTTTCCGTTTGAGGTAGTTCGTTATGAATCCGGGAAGTTGAGTTTCTTTCAGCTTTTTCGATTCGAACAAGACGCCCGTTTTTTCTATCTCTACGGCCAGTTTCTTGCGCCTGTCCAGCGCGCCATGCTTATGGCAGAGGACAAGGATGGTGGACATGAGGGGCTTTTGCAGGTAATAGGCCAGCTCGTCCATGCCTCTCACGGCTTGCGCTTCTTTGACGATGACCACCTGGTGTTCGGCCATCATGGGGTAGCGTTTGGCGGCATTGATGATGGTGGCCACGTCCACATCGGCCCCGTACACTACGGTCTGGTTGAATTCCTTTTCCGTCTCGGTCAGGACGTGTTCTTCGATGTAGTCCGCTATTACGTCTATGTAATAAGGCTCCTCGCCCATCAGGTAATAGACGGGGCGGTATTGCTTCGCGCGGAGTTCGCGCAAAATATCCTCGCATGTCAGTTCTTGTTTGGCCATATTTCCTTATTTTTGCATCCGGATTTTGATTTGAACTCACAAAAATAGCAAATGTTATCGTTAAACCTGCCTACATTTGACGCTAAAATAAGCACGAGGGATGGAAAAAGCGTGATTTTCGATGTCATCCGGCGCCGATACGTGGCTCTGACGCCCGAAGAATGGGTGCGCCAGCACTTTGTGCATTTCCTGATGGAGCGGAAGGGATATCCGAAGGCTCTCTTGGCCAACGAGGTGCAGGTGACCCTGAACGGGACGCGCAAGCGGTGTGACACGGTGCTCTACGGGCGTGACCTGACGGCGCGGATGATTGTGGAGTACAAGGCTCCGGAGGTGGAGATTACGCAAGCGGTGTTCGACCAGGTGATGCGTTATAACATGGTGTTGCGCGTGGATTATCTGGTGGTGAGCAACGGCTTGAGGCATTATTGTTGCCGGATGGACTATGCGCGGGGGACGTATCGTTTTCTGCGTGAGATTCCCCGTTATGAGGAGCTTTGAGAAGGGGAAAAGGGGGGGCGCTATGCGGAGCCTTTGACGATGCTTCGCGTGACGCCCCCTCCGTGTTTTTGGCAAAGATGTGTGCCTTTATCCCTTAAAGGATGCTCTCTACCGTGGCCAGCATGCCTTTTTCTTGGATTGAGTTCAAGAAGCCGGTCACCATGTCCGTCAGGCCGGGGATGGTGTTCAGGTCGCCGTGTTCGCCCCAGATGAGGTCTTTGGCGGCCAGCACGCCTTCGGCCACCTTGCGGGTGTCGCCCGTAGCCCAAAGGTCCGTCAGGAGTTGCATGATTTCGGGCGCGTCGTTCGGGGTGATGTCCGCCCCGTCTTCGCGCTTGCCGCCCTTGTAGTAGGTGATGATGGCGGCCAGGCCCAATACCAGGCCTTTGGGGAGTTCGCCCTTGCGTTCCAGGTAGGTTTTCAGGCCGGGCAGGTCGCGCGTCTGGTATTTCGGGAAGGAGTTCAGCATGATGCTTGTCACCTGATGGTCCACGTAGGGGTTGTTGAAGCGTTCCAGCACGTCGGCGGCAAACTTCCGGAGTTCGTCCATCGGGAGGTTCAAGGTCTGCATCAGTTCGTCAAATTGCACCTTGTGGATGTATTTGCCGATGACGGGATGGTTGCAGGCGTCGCGCACGATGTTCACGCCGCTCAGGTATGCCACGGGCGAGAGCACGGTGTGCGGGCCGTTGAGCAAGGTCACCTTGCGTTCGTGGTACGGGGCCTCGCTCTTCACGAAGAGGACGTTCAGTCCGGCCTTGTCGGCGGGGAACTCGGCGGCCAGCTGGCCGAGCGGGAGGTTCTCGGCGGCTTCGATGACCCAGAGGTGGAAGATTTCGGCCTGCACCACGAGGTTGTCGGCATAGCATATCTTCTTCTGGATGTCGGCTATTTCCTTACGGGGGAAGCCCGGCACGATGCGGTCTACCAGCGTGGCGCATACGTAGCACGAGTTTGTAAACCACTCCTTAAAGCCTTCATAGTCGGTCCCGAAGTCTTCTTTCCAGAGTTCGATGTACTGGTAGATGCATTCCTTCAGGTGGTGTCCGTTGAGGAAGATCAGCTCGCAGGGCATGATGATAAGGCCTTTCTTGGGGTCGCCTCCGAAGGTGACGTAACGCCGGTAGAGCAATTGGGTCAGTTTGCCCGGATAGGAAGAGGCGGGGGCGTCCGCCAGCTTGCAGGCGGGGTCGAAGGCGATGCCGGCCTCCGTGGTGTTGGAGATGACGAAGCGGATGTCCGGCTGGTCGGCCAGGGCCATGAAGGCGGCGTTTTGTGTATAGGGATTCAGGGCGCGGCTGATGCAGTCGATGCGGGTGAGCGTGTTCACGGCTTCTCCGTCCAGGCGTCCTTGCAGGTTGACGTGGTAGAGGCAATCCTGCCCGTTGAGCCAGTCCGCCATGCCCCGCTCGATGGGTTGCACTACGACCACGCTGCTGTTGAAGTCTGTCTTCTGGTTCATGTTATAGACTATCCAGTCTACGAACGCGCGCAGGAAGTTGCCTTCGCCAAACTGGATGATTCTCTCCGGCGCCACCGATTTGGGGGCCGTCAATTTGTTCAATGCTTTCATGTTCGAATAATGTTTAAAATGTTTATTGTTTTTTGTTTCACTCCATTTCAAAATAGAAGTCGATGTTGTCCTTTATCAGGATGTCTATCGGCATGTACTTCACCGGCTCCACGGGACGCTTGAACACTACGTGCGAGCTCAGGGCCTTCACCCCCAGGTAGCCCTGCATGGCGGGACGTTGCCCGATGAGGTAGCTCGCTTCCCCGCTCTTCAGGCGTTCCACGTTTCTCCTCAGCAGGTCGTAGCCCACGAGTCCTTTCATCCTCCGCCCCGCCTCGTGCAGGTAGTCGGCCACTTGGTAGACGCGCGAGTTGAACACTACGCCCAGCCCGGCGCGCGGGTGTTCCCCGAAGAAGCGGTCCAGCGTCTCCCGGTTGGCCTCCGCGTTTTCCTTGTCCAGCACCACGTCGTGTATCGCGGGCGTCTCCCGGTGTTCGGACAGGTAGCGCATGAATCCCTCCAGGCGGCGTTGCATCTGTATCTCGGCGGGATTATCCTTCTTGTTGTTGAGGAAGAGCGCCAGTTCGTCCCCCTCCGCGTAATGGTTCATCAGGATTTTGGCCGCCATGTACCCGCTCGTGCGCGAGTCTTGCCCGATGTAGCACAGGGCGTGCGTCCGCTCCACGTTGAAGTCCACGAACGTGTAGGGAATCTGCCGCTCCTCCAGGAGGAGGGCTGTCCGGCGCGTCTCGTCCGCGAAGTTGGGGGCTATGAGCGCCCCGTCCACGCCTCCTTCCGCCAGCCGTCCGCAAGCCTCACGGTAGGAAGCCTCGTCGGAGTGGTTGTAGTACAGGTAGCTTAGCGAGACGTTGAAGGGCTTCAGTTCCCGCCCGGCCCGCTCCACGCCTTCCGCCACCGAGTGCCAGTAGCCGTGCTCCTTATAATAAGGTATAAGGCAGGCGAAGCGGTAATGCTTCTTGCGCGCCAGGCCGATGGCGAACATGTTGGGCTGGTAGTTTATCTCGTCCAGCACGCGGCGCACTTTCTCCAGGCTGGAGGCCGACACGTCTCCCCGGTCGTGCAGCACGCGGTCCACGGTGCCGGCCGATACCCCGGCCATGCGCGCGATGTCTTTGATGGTATAGTCCTTGTTCCCCAAAACTTAAATATTATAAATATTTTCCGCAAAGATACGAAATATTTTGTTTCTCCAAGTAAAATATCTACTTTTGTGTTCGATAACGGTTAATAAATATAAAAATGAAAAGACCGGCTATTCGCTTTACTTTCAAGCAGGTAAAGCCTTGCGGAGGACATTGGAACATTTTATATACTTAAACACACATTTGTTATGAAAAATTTTATGGATGAAAACTTCCTGTTGCAGACGGAGACCGCGCAGAAGTTGTATCATGAACATGCGGCCAAGATGCCGATTATAGACTATCATTGCCACCTGATCCCGAAGATGGTGGCCGACGATTACCAGTTCCGCTCGCTGACCGAAATCTGGCTGGGGGGCGACCACTACAAATGGCGCGCCATGCGCACCAACGGCGTGGACGAACGCTACTGCACGGGCACGGACACCACGGACTGGGAGAAGTTTGAGAAATGGGCCGAGACCGTGCCCTACACCATGCGCAATCCGCTCTACCACTGGACGCACCTGGAGCTGAAAACCGCCTTCGGCATCACCAAGACGCTCAATCCGCAGACCGCCCGCGAGATTTACGACGAGTGCAACGAGAAGCTCCGCCAGCCCGAATACTCCGCACGGGGCATGATGCGCCGCTATCACGTGGAGACCGTATGCACCACGGACGACCCCGTGGACTCCCTGGAGTATCACATCAAGACGCGCGAGAGCGGCTTCGAAATCAAGATGCTCCCCGCCTGGCGCCCGGACAAGGCCATGGCCGTAGAAGTGCCCGCCGACTTCCGCGCCTACGTGGAGCGACTCTCCGAAGTGAGCGGAGTCACCATCTCAGGCTTCAGCGACATGATAGACGCCCTGCGCCGGCGTCATGACTTCTTTGCCGAGCAAGGATGCCGCCTCTCCGACCACGGCATCGAGGAATTCTACGCCGAGGACTATACCGACGCCGAAATCAACGCCATCTTCAACAAGGTGTACGGAGGCAAGGAGCTGACGCAGGAGGAAATCCTGAAGTTCAAGTCGGCCATGCTCGTCATCTTCGCCGAGATGGACTGGGAGAAAGGCTGGGCGCAGCAATACCACTACGGCGCCATCCGCAACAACAACACCAAGATGTTCAAGCTCCTGGGTCCCGACACGGGCTTCGACTCCATCGGCGAGTTCGCCACCGCCAAGAAGATGGCCAAGTTCCTCGACCGCCTGAACACCGAGGGCAAGCTGACCAAGACCATCCTCTACAACCTCAATCCCTGCGCCAACGAAGTCATAGCCACCATGTTGGGCAACTTCCAGGACGGCACCTGTCCGGGCAAGATACAGTTCGGCTCCGGCTGGTGGTTCCTCGACCAGAAGGACGGCATGGAGAAGCAGATGAACGCCCTCTCCCTGCTGGGCTTGCTGAGCCGCTTCGTGGGCATGCTCACCGACTCGCGCTCGTTCCTCTCCTACCCGCGCCACGAGTACTTCCGCCGCACGCTGTGCAACCTCGTGGGACGCGACGTGGAGAACGGAGAGATTCCCGCCAGCGAGATGGCGCGCGTCAACCAGATGATTGAGGACATCAGCTACAACAACGCGAAGAATTATTTTAACTTCTAAGCGAGAGGGCGTATTTTTTAGGCACGGATTCTTTCATTTACCATTTACCAAGTACAAAGTACAAAATCGTAAATCATAAATTGTAATTTGCTAAATGGTAAATGGTAAATCGCAAATGATAAATGGTAAATCGTAAATGGTAAATTGTAAATGAATCCATCCGTGCCTGAACCACTCACTCCACCGTGATCCACACCCCTTCGCCCAGCGGCCTCTCCCCCAGCCTCTTCAAGAGCCTGCGGAGCCAGATGCCGGAGTCCAGCACCATGCCCGGACGGATATTCTTGCCCACGAGGATGCCTCCCCGCGTGTCCTCCGCCGTGTTGCCCGCATGGATGCGCACGTCCGCGGACAGGGGCACGTGCATCAGCAGGGGCAGCCAGCGTCCGAAGCGGATCGCGAAGGCCACCGCCACGGGATAGCGCCCCTCCGGTATGGCCCTGCGCCGCGACGCCCTGTGTTCCTTGCGCCCCCGCCCGACGTCCCGCCACGCGGGCTCCAAGGTGTCGCAAAAATATGTTCCGTCTATCGCCAGCCGGCCTATCGTGTAGGTGCGGCGTTTAACCGTTCGTGTCAAGGTCAGTTCCATCGCTTCTGTATTTTAGTTTTACATAATTGTCGTTTGTCGTTTGTCGGATGAATCCGCGTTTTGTCCAACGGTAGAGCAAGTCCCCGGTGCCTTCGCTCTTCATGCCCGACTTCACGCGCAGGCGCAGCAAGTCCGTCTTCGTGAAAACGTCCGGCAAAGACTCCAGCATGTTGGCGCGTCCGGGGTGCCGGGCAGGTTGTCCGGCGTTTTCGGCCTGATCGATGGACGCCCCGAAGAAGCGGAGCTTACACCACAGGTCGTACTCCACCGACCATCGCGCGAAGTCCTCGATGCTCTCCTCCCACCGGCATCCGCCCGCCACGTAGAGCACGCACGCCTTCAGCCACCCGATGACCAGCGCGCGGCGCGAAAGGTTGTCGAACACGCGGTCCTGCGTGAGGACGGCCCGGTCGTTCAGCTCGCGGTAAAGTTTCCAGGCCAAGGCGGTGAGCCGGGGTTCTTCCACCAGCCCTTCGGCGTTCGTCAGGTTCTCGATGTAGGGTCGCAGGGCCTCGTCGAAGCCGGCGTCATAGGAGCCGTAGACGGGCATCTCGGAGCCGATTTCCTGTTCGGGGATGGTGCAGAAGTTGATGCGCGACACGGGCCCGTCCACCAGCACCTTGCGGAAATACTCCTGCACGCGCCCCGGCGTGGACGACGCGTTCCAGTTGAAGCGCACGCGCACCTGCTCGGAGACGCTCTTCTCGCCCACGCGCTCCTGCCCGTACTCGCCCGTGTCGAAAGCCAGGCGCATGATGACGAACTGCTGCGGGTTGCGGCTCGACCCCTTTAGCGCGTCGAAGGCCTCAATCTCGTCCATGCGCGCGTAGAGGAAGTGCCCGTCCGCCTCGGTGAGGCGCATCACGAAGGCGGCGTTGGTCATGTCCGCGCTGACCCACTGGATGACCAGCCCTTCGGGGCGCGACTCCTTGCTCTTGTTGGCGCCCTTGGAGTTGTTGCTCTCCTTCCATTGCGCCTCGCGCTGGCGGTTGGCCACGTCGCGGGCGCGTATGTCGGCCATGATGTGGTCGATGGGCGCGTTGACGCAGCTCTTCCCCGTGCCCGTGGGCGCGGCCAGCACGCACATCAGCGTCGCCTCGCGCTCCCCGTTGTCGATGTAGCGGAAGCGCACCCCGTGCAAGTGGGCGGCCAGGGACGGGAAGACGGCGTGCGCCACGGCGGGCTTGTAGACGTCCGGCGTGCGGCTCAGCAGGAGCTCCACCAGCGCGGGCAGTTTCTCCGGCATGGCGGGCGGAGCCTGTTCCCGTCCGGCCTCGGGGGCGCCGCTCCCCAGGCTTTTCAGTGCCGCGTCCATCAGGCGGGGCATGCCGCCCCACTTGGCTTGGCAGGCGGAGTGTATCAGCCCCCGCATCTCCTCCTCCGAGAGGCCGTAACGGGGCATGATGCGCAGCAGGAGGCTTTCGTCGTTGTCCGTGATGTAGCGCAGGTGGTAGGCCAGGCGGTGCAGCTTCTCGTTGCGCTCGCCCTGCACGGGCTCTCCCCCGCCGAGCGCGAACCATTGCCTGATGATGTCGGCGTAGGGCACGCCCTTGAATGATGATGAAGAATCCTCTTGTGATGAAGAATGAAGGATGCCGGCTCCGCCTCCGAATGAAGAATGCCGTCCGGATGGAAATTCTTCATTCTTCATTCTTAATTCTTCATTATCAACGTTCTTCATTCTTAATTCTTCATTTAGAGGCGATTCTTCATTATCAACGTTCCCGAAGAGCCTCTCCTGGTCGATGTAAAGAATGTAGTCCTCGGGCACGGCGAACGACGAGCGCGCCAGGTCCTTCACGCTCGCGTCGTAGCGGGTGTCCCCCAGCCGTTCCGACATCCGCTTTTGCGCCCCCGCCAGGTCCATGCCCCGCGGGATGACGAACACCAGGCGCAGGCCCTCGGTGCTGGGCGTGACGTGCGCCAGGACGATGCCCAGCCGCTCCGCCTTGTCGCGTATTTTCTCCTCAAAAAATCCCCTCGGGTCGGCGATGTGGTCGACGTCATACATCGAGAGGCCCGAAGGCACCGCCCCGGCGTTGCACCTGCGCCCGTCCTTGAAGGTGGCGTGGAATGTAAAGATAGGCAACCGTTTCTTCTCGCGGTTCTTCACTTCCTCAAACTCTTCCTTCGTCATCTCGCCCCGTTTCCACATTTCCCAGGCGTCCTTGATGGCGGCGCACACGCGGGCCACATGCGGCGAGCGCGCCGTTTCCCAGAAGAGCCCCGGGGTGCAGTCCTGTACCCTCCGGCTCTTCACGCTGTTTGATATTCCGAAACTCATGATTCAATTTCTTTTGTTTAAAATAAATGATAATTTAGCGGGCTGATTTTATGAACACAGAGACACGGAGACACAGAGTTTTTATTTAATGGTATCTGTCATGTCGAGCTTGTCGAGACATCTCACGTAGTGCTGAGAGAGTATTATGTGAGACCCCTCGACTACGCTCGGGGTGACAGGGACACACAGAAAACCTTTTTTCTCTGTGTCTCCGTGTCTCTGTGTTCAACAAATAAATTCCCATTTACATCCCGATTAGTACCCTATCATCATGTCCAGCATCTCGTCCACGAATCCCGCGGCCTGCCGGCTCTCCTCCTCGATGGCCTGCGCGGGTATCACCTTCACCTCGTCCAGCCCCACGCGCAGGGTGAGGCGCACCTGCTTGTCCGTCACCGAAGCCCGTCCGTGGGGCAGCTTCATGTGGCGGCTTCCCGGCGCGGGGACGCTCTTGTTGTGTTCGTTAAAATTGCCTTCGGCGGGGCTTACCAGCCCGATGGTGCCCTGCACCCTGCTTCCGGTGGTCATGAGCCGCTGGTACACGGCGTCGCTGAGTTGTATCTTTATGTCCATAATCGTTTGTTTTTAGTTCTTATTTGTCGGTTAAATGATAATTTATCGTTGTGTTTAAACTTCACACCAGCTTCGTGATGAAAATCTGGTTCTCGAAGCGCGTCACTCCGTTCTTGTCCTGGTACGCCCGTCCGCGGATGTAGCCCTGCATGGCGTGCAGCACGGTGCGGTCATACTCCGGGCAGGCCAGCGCGGCGTCGCCCGTCATCTCGGCGTAGAACTGGTCGATGCCGTCCGTCAGCACGAAGCCCCGCGAGTTGAACACCATGTTCGCGCCGTCCTTGGCCACGTAGGGTCGGGCCACCAGCGGGTGCTGTTCCAGAATCGTAACAAATTTCTCCATAACACATACTTGTTTTTTAAAAGTTCGACAAAAAAAGACTCCCGCAACCACCGGGACGGGAGTCATTCGTTTTCCGGTGATTGCGGGAGCAAAGTTAGTATGTGTGTGTGACGCTTTCCTGCTACGTAGGTGCTACGGGGTGGGTGGTACGGGATATTTCAGCACCTTGTTTATCAGTCCGATAAAGTCCGACATGCTTTTCTGCTGCATGCCCGTGTTGTACGCCGCGCGCAGCGTTTCGGACTTCACGCCCCACAGCGCGCCGAAGGCTTTCCACGTGCAGCCTATCTCCAGGCGGGCGGCCACGTGCTGCGCCAGCACGCCCCGCTTCGAGCCGCTCAGCCCCACGGGCTGCCACGCCTCGTCCAGCAATCCGGCCTTGACCAGGCGCCCCATCAGGCCGCGCGCCCGTGGCGTGTCCAGCCCGGCGGGAAGCTCCTTTAATGAAGAATGGGGAATGCCGGCTTCGCCTCCGGATGAAGAATGCCGTCCGGATGGGGATTCTTCATTCTTAATTCTTCATTATCAACGTCCTTCATTCTTAATTCTTCATTTAGAGACGATTCTTCATTATCAACGTTCCCCACGGGGCGGTTGATGGTCTGAAACGTGGCGTTCGGCATGTCGCAGTGCTGAAACACCATGCCGTAATAGTTGTGAATGTTTACCTGTTCTTTTTCCATGAGAATGATTGTTTATCCGCCCCCTTCATTTCGCCATGGGCAGGCCCTCCGACGGGTCGGACGGGGCAAGGCCGAAGTGCGATTCGGGCAGCTGGCACTTGTTGAAGTGGTACGAGCCGGGCTGGTGGATGTGCACTTCCTTCCCCGCCTGCTGCGGCGCCTGCTCGCGCCCCTCGTCCAGCTGGGCTTTGTAACGCTCCGCCTGCTCGCGCCAATACCGTGCCTCGCTGTCCTTGCTGCTGTACTCCAGCGCGAGCGCGGACATCGTGCGGGCTATGTGGCACCCCCCTTCTCCCTTCTTGGAGAGCATGATGCAAGCCCGCATCACGGTCTCCGTCAGTTCGTCCGCGAAGGTGTCGCTTCGGTGCGTGGGTCGCTCCAACAGTTCGATTACGGCTCTCAAAGCGTTTTGCATGTCGTTTTTTTTCGGGGCTGATTGGGTTTCTTATATCTGTTACTTTCGCTCTATATTTTAGCGGCTGCGAAGTTACGATAAAAAATCCAATCGGGCAAGGGGATGTGACAAGAAAAATTTGTGCCTGGTTCGCGGACTTGCACACGTTCCGCTTTATTCGGGGAAGAAACGGGCGGAAAGGGG